>JBBDYD010000130.1:0-21603 GCA_040901865.1 Bacteroidota bacterium
TGTTTCCCATGATGAATCCCCGTCCGCGCAGTCGTATCTTTGCTTCTTCCAGTTCGACATTTCCCAAGGGCGGCGGATCAAGGCACTCGATGCCACTGACACCGGACTCGAACATGAGCTCCAGCCGGTCGCTGATCGCTCCGCACGTGTGCAGGTACGCATGAACGTTTTTTCTCCGGATTGCGTGAACGATCTCTGCCTCATAAGGGAGAACGAACTCCCTATACATCTTCGGTGAAATGAACCCGGCCCTGGCAAACGGCGACGAAATTTTGATCGCGTCAATGCCCGCGTCGCACATTTCCGAAGCCAGTTGGCTCACGAGGCGAGCGAAGTGGGAAAGAAGCCACTTTGATTTGTCCGGGGACTCAATGAGACTGACGAGCCCTTGCTCGTGGCCCAGAAAATCCAGGAAATAATCAAAAGGGGATGTGACCTCGCCGTGGAGTGAAAATTCCAGACCGGTTTTTTGTCGAATTCTCTGGAAGATATCGAAGCGGGTTTTCGGATTGATCGAAAAACGAAGGCCTTGTGAAACGGGGATGTAGTCTAGCGCCGACGGGAGGTCGGCGTCTTGGAGAGTTGCAAGGTCAATACGGGGCGCGGAAAAGGACTCAGGGCGGGGCAGATCGTTGGCAGGATAAATCATGCGTTGCCCGTTATGCAGAGTTACAATCTCCCCATCGGCCGTTTTTTCACGATTTCGAATGGTCCTGCGCCAGTCCGGATTGTGCCCATGCAGGCTGACAAGGATACCGTCGAAGTCGTAGATCTCTCTCAACCGGATCAATCCATCGGCAAAAACCACGCCGTCGTACCAGAATTCCACGGGCGACACACCCAATTGCAGGATCATGTGCCCGACACTGAGCTGGCACATGATCGGTACACGGTCGGGAATCTCAAGACGCATTGCTGCGCCAACACGTTCACGAGAAGTCATCATCTAAAGCAAAGGTATATCTTGCGGTGTGTTGAGATTGAGGAGTGATTGTTCCGGAAACGGCACGGGGGCGGACTCAAGTGAAAGAAACGCCGTCGGAACTTCGTCAAGAAAGTCCTTCACTCTTCGTCTTCCGGTATTGAGAAAGAGCGCTAGTTCGTACAAACACCGAACGCCGTACACTCCCAACAGTGGTTGGATCGTTGTTTTGGATCGCACGACGGTAATCGAACAGGAGGCGGGATCATGGTGAGAAGAAAGAAAACAAATGAGGCTTGGAGAAACATACGGGAGATCGCACGCTGCAACGACAACGTCGGCCTTCAAATGTGTCAGGGCGGTGTAAATCCCCCCCAGAGGCCCTTGATCCGGAACGAGGTCGGGAAACCAGGGAAATTCCAGCGATGCGAATTTCTCCTCCACCCCCCCCACAAGGAAGACTTCATCGCATACTTCCTTCATCGCATCCGTCACTCGTCGTATCAACGGTATCCCCTCCACGTTCAGGAAGGCCTTGTCTCTTCCCATGCGGCGGCTTTTCCCGCCGGTGAGAATTATCCCCGGATAGGTCTTCATCGAAGCCACGAGGGGTTATTTCCCTTTCTCGTCCTCGAGAACATCATCAATCCAGCTCAAGGCCGCCATCATCGAAGGAAGCCCGATCGTGGGCAGGGCCAGAATGACCGCATGCCGCATTTCCTCGGGTTTCACACCCACCGCAAGCGCTTTCCGCGCGTGCGAATGCACTGCCCCTTCAAGCCGCGCTCCCGTGGAAATACTCAGTTTGACAAGGGCCCGGGTTTTTACGTCGAGCGGACCCGCCTTGTGGACTGCGTCTCCCAAAAGGTCATATCCCTTTGCCACATCGGGGTACTTCTTCATGAAATCTTGAAATCGTTTAGGAATGCCCGACATGATCTTTCCTTTCATGAAGGTTGGACAATTTCGGCCTCGGACCTCTGGAATGTCATAGATGCAGAAACCCCCAGAAGAAGAATAGTCCAAATTATGGCCGGGACCGAGTCGCCGTACTGACGATCTTCTAAATCTATGACTTAATCACCCTTCACGCAAATAAGCCGGCAAGTCCCCGGGCCTGCATGACGATTCCACATTACAGGCAACTAATGAAATTTCCACACACGGGTCTGCCGGCCGTCCAACGCTTCCGGAACAAAATGTCCGCCCGGTTTTACCACTTCTCGTTGCCTTTCTTACACTATCTGCAATCTGGAAAAATCAGTCATGATACCTGAGACTCTCGTTCAACATTGGGTCGTTAAACGGAATAAGACTTGCCTGGCTCAGCGATCGCAGGGTAACAAGAATCACTAAGGCAGTTCCTGTAGCCACGGGGGCCAATTCCCAGAGACTGATGACCGGGGCTTCGGGCATAAAGGGCGGAAGAATCATCCAAAAGAGATCGATCCAATGTCCTACGAGGAGGACAAGGCAGACTTTAAACAAGACGGCTTCATTGCGTTTGGATGACTTCGACATCAGAACGGTAAAAGGAATCAACCAATTAAACAGGATGTTGAGAATCGCAAATGTTCCCCATCCCGCCGTTTCGCGGCGCAAGAAATAGGTTGTTTCTTCGGGGATGTTGGCGTACCAAATCAGAAGATACTGGCTGAACCAGATGTACATCCAGAATGTACTGAACGCGAAGATGAGACGGCCCAGATCCAGCAAATGATTGTCCCTCACGAAGCGGAGGTACCCTTTTCGGCGAAGGGAAATTACACCCACAGTCACCGCAGCAAGGCCGGAAAGAAATGTTCCGGTCATGTTATAGATTCCATAGATGGTACTATACCAATGAGGTTCCAGTGACATCAGCCAATCCATGCTCGCCATCCAGAATGTCAGCATGAAAGCGACGATGAAAAAGCCCGCGTAGCGGCGATTGCGCGCTGTGAGTTCCACTGCGCCAGTACGGTCCTGCAGTCTTGATGTTCTCACAAGAAGAGCTGCGAGAAAGGACCACAGCGTAACATAGAGGACCGTTCTGACCGAGAAGAACGGAACATTGAGCCATCCGGATTTTGAGCGGAGGATTGGATCTACTGCAACAACATCCGCGTGTGACCATTCATAGAGCTCATGAACAGCCGGGAGAAGGAGGATCATCAGAATACCGCCAGCGTAAATGTTTGCCGTGAGGGCTTCCGGAACCCTGCGAAACGCTGTGGCCCATCCCGCGTTCGAGACAGAGACAAGGGAAATAAACAACGCTCCGCCCATTCCGATCCCAAGAACGTAGTAAGCCGTGAGCAAACTGCTTGCCAGCGTTCTTTGGGGCTCCACGAAAAGGCCAAG
Source organism: Bacteroidota bacterium (assembly GCA_040901865.1). GTDB lineage: Bacteria > Bacteroidota > Ignavibacteria > UBA10030 > UBA10030 > JBBDYD01. Next base: position 3,266 of record JBBDYD010000130.1, read on the forward strand.
GACAACCGCTGCCATACCCCCACCCGCCAAAAGACTCAACGTCCATAGACTCTTCCTCGATACCCGTATTTTCGTATAGTCTATCGTCATCGTAATCGCCGGATCCATGATCATTCCCCCTTCCCAGTCGGCGGATTCTTTTGCTGGATCAATGCGGCCCCCTGGAGCGACCGAACATGCAAGATAGCCTTCCACCGGTCATCAATTGGAATTTGCGATGCAAGGGCGGGCATGTTTTTCTTTCCGAATGTGATCGTGTGGAAGATCTGACCATCCCGAAGTCCCAATACGTTCTGGGCCGAAAAAGACGGGGGTGGAGGAAACCCATATTTTGTTATCGTTCCGTCTCCTGATCCGGTTGCGCCATGGCAGGGCTGGCAAAAAGTCCGAAAGACCGCGGCCCCACGTTCCGCGTCGTCGCCACTCTCCCGGGAAAACGGATTTCGAAGCTCCCACACGGCCCGAACAGCCGCCTCCGTTGTATCATAAAAGAGCGGGAGAAACCCGCGAGGAATTGTTCCTTTAAGAGGTTCGCGGGCCGTAGCACCATCTGCAAAATTTGGGTTCGGCGATTGAGGGTCAAACGGTACGGAATAGTACATCTCAGGTAGAAAGACCGCATTGGGGCGAGTTGGCTCTCGTTCGAGACTCCACGTCATAACCGCTGCAGTCATCAGAAGCAGCAACACAACGATATTCCGCAAATTTCCTTTCATTGCTCATCCTCGAGGCGTTCTTCAAAATGGACGCACCGGAATTCTTTGCAAAGGGCCGCCGCTGCCGAAGCATCAAAGCCGGCGTCGTTTTCAACTAGTATCAGCACATAACGGTCATTGGTCGCGCGGTCAAGCCGTATGGCGGGCTTTTTTCCGGGACGGAGCCTGCTGATAAGGAAGAATGCGGCAACGGTTCCCAGACCGGCAAAGAGAACGGAGATTTCAAACGTCACGGGAACAAAAGCAGGAATTGATGCCATCGGCTTTCCACCAACATTGACCGGCCAGTCGAAAGCAGACGTCCATATCTGAAACCACAATTTCGCCGCGGCCCCCAGAAGAGCGAACCCAAGGCAAATCCACGGGAGCCGCGATGGGCGGAGTCCCATGGCTTTGTCCAGCCCGTGGACCGCATACGGTGAAAAGACATCGCGAATGTCATACCCACTTTCCCGCGCAGCCCGGGTGACGCCAAGAATATCCTCCTCGTTTTCAAAGTAAGCGATAAACAGTCGTTTGCTCATTGTGGACCTCCGGGGGATCCAACCGTGACCCGGATAGTATGGGCCGTTCCCGGGGGCGCTGCGTCGTCGCTTTTCTTTCGGCCATATGAGAGCACTCCTTTGACCTCGCCTATAGCGATCATTGGGAGGAACCGGATAAACAGCAAAAAGAGGGTGAGGAACAATCCGAAGCTCCCTATAAGTGTCGCCACTTCGACCAGAGAAGGAGTATAAAAGTCCCAACTGGCAGGAAGGTAATCGCGACTGAGCGAAATCGTAATGATGACAAATCGTTCAAACCACATCCCGATGTTGATGAGAATCGACAGCACAAAAACCAAGGCAATGTTTCGCCGTATCCTCCTGAACCAAAGAAGCTGGGGTGTCACAATGTTACAACCCACCATGATCCAATAAGCCCAGCCATACGGGCCCAACATTCGATTGACAAAGGCAAAGCGTTCGAATTCATTCCCCGAGTAGAAAGCAACAAACAACTCTGTCATGTATGCCATCGCCACGATACCCCCGGTGGCAATGATGATCTTACTCATCGATTCGATATGGTGGAGGGTGATATACTCCTCGAAGTGCAGGACCCTTCGGGCAATGATCATGAGAGTGAGCACCATGGCGAACCCTGAAAACACGGCACCCGCAACGAAGTACGGCGGGAAAATCGTCGTATGCCATCCGGGAATGACCGAGGTAGCAAAATCCCAACTCACAATGGTATGAACGGAAACCACGAGCGGCGTCGCCAAACCGGCAAGAAGGAGATAGACGGTTTCATACCTCAGCCATGTTCTGTTCGAACCGTCCCACCCAAGACTCAAAAATCCGTAAACGGATTTCCTGAATTTTGACACAGCCCTGTCGCGCAACGTGGCAAAATCGGGAACGAGCCCCACGAACCAAAACACCAGAGAAATTGTGAAATAGGTACCGATGGCAAACATATCCCAAACGAGGGGAGAACGAAAATTGATCCAAAGGGGCCCCCGAAAGTTCGGATACGGGATGACCCAGAAGGCCAGCCAGGGGCGGCCCATGTGGATGATGGGAAAAATCCCGGCACAGATAACCGCGAAAATCGTCATCGCTTCGGCCGAGCGATTCACAGATGTTCGCCAGCGTTGACGGAACAGAAAGAGGATTGCCGAGATCAGCGTGCCTGCGTGGCCAATACCGATCCAGAACACAAAGTTCGTAATATCGAAAGCCCACCCGACGGTGTTATTCAGTCCCCACGTGCCGATTCCCGTAAGCAGCTGATAGACCACGGCGACGACACCCATTGTCAGCATTGTTGCGCTGACGGCAAGAGCATACCACCATTCTCTGCCCGGTCCGCGATCAAGCAGACCACAAACATCCTCGGTTACCTGAGTTGCGGTTTTATTACCGAGAATCAGGGGTGAACGGAGTACGGATATTCCATCAGCCATGAGAGGAATCTCCCGATTGTTCCGGGCGGTTACGAACCATGGTCATGTATCCCACGGAAGGCCGAGTTTCGAGTTCTGTGAGAACATTATGACTGCGCGGGTTTTCGATGAGCTTTGCGATACGGCTCGCGCGATCGTTCATGTCGCCAAAGACAATGGCGTGCGCGGGGCAGGATTGCTGACATGCCGTTTGAATGGCTCCGTCGGAAACTTGGCGCCCTTCTGCTTTGGCCGCGATTTTTGCCTCCTGAATCCTTTGAACACAGAATGAGCATTTTTCCATGACTCCACGCGAGCGAACCGTCACGTCGGGATTCAAAACCATGTTCTCCTTAGTATCGTTGCGCGGGTAGTCAAACCAATTGAAGCGCCGGATCTTATAGGGACAGTTGTTGGCGCAGTAGCGCGTCCCCACACACCGGTTATAGACCTGCTGATTCAGGCCCTCCTCGCTGTGAACCGTCGCCAGCACGGGGCAGACCGTTTCGCACGGCGCGTTGTCGCAATGTTGACACAACATGGGCTGCTGGGCCACGTCGAGATTGTCTTCGTTCTGCATGAAGTACCGGTCGATTCTGAGCCAGTGCATCTCCCGATTGCGCAGCACCTCATCTTTGCCGACCACGGGGATATTATTCTCCGCCTGGCAGCCTACCACGCACGCTGCGCACCCAGTACATGCATTCAGGTCGATCATCATTCCCCAGTGCGCACCCTTGTACTGGTGCTGCTCTGGCCACATGCTTTGCGACGAGTGATGCGGACCACTTCCAGCGGAAGGGTTCTCCGTATAGGATGCGAGGGAGGCATACTGCACAAAGTGCCGTCGATCTCCCGTCCCCTGCCCAAGGAGAGGCGGAGTATCAAGTGAATGATACGTCTGCGTGCACGCAAGGGCATGCCTGCGACCGGTCTTTTCGATTTGAATTCCACCTCGCTCATAGCACAGCCGACCGTCTTTCCATTGGAGAAGCGGTGCAGCGTTCACTCCAACGAGGCCGTCCGGCCCAACGGATGATCTTCCCTCGATCCATCGCGGACCGATCGCTGTGAAGCGGTCGGTCCCCTTTCTGCCGTAGCCAAGCGCCAATGCAATCACCTGATCGGCTTGCCCAGATTGGATCCACACGGGTACCTCCACATGAACTGGTTCTGCGGAATCGGACGAAACGAGCCGAACGACATCTCCCGATTCGACACCGAGACCTTTGGCAGCTTCGGGAGAAAGAATGGCGTAATTATCCCAGGCAATTTTGGTGACAGGGTCGGGTAGTTCCTGCAGCCATGCATTCTGCGCGTGGCGCCCGTCGTGCATTGAGATTTTTGGATACAGCACAAGCTGGAATCCTCCATCGTTGGTGACCGACGGAGAGAATTTTCGGTCCGATGACGAAAGTAAACGGCTGGGACGATGGGCTCGCGGTGCGACGACAGCAAACCCGTCATGCACGGACTGATTCCAGAAGACCGCGAAGTTCTTTTCCGTTTTCTGACGCGGGAAAATGGTTGTTTTCCATTCTTCCTTCATCAGTTCCAGCGACGATACCGTTTTCCCCATCCAAATCGAGAGGCTTTCCACGAGTGGGCGGGAGTTCTCCAAAGGCGCTATCGCGGGCTGAGTCACGGAAATTGTGCCAGCCACGGTTTCAGCATCAGACCATGAAGAGAGCGGATGGGGTTTTGGGCAAACAAAGTGCGCGTACTGAGCGGATTCATCGATTCTTTCCACAAATCTCACGACGAGTGTGACATTTGAAAGTAATTCCTTCCAATCGTCCCCTCCGGGAAGATCGTAGACGGGATTTACACCGTCAAGGAAAAGGGCGCCGACCTTCCCTCGCCTGAGTTCTTCGATCAACGTCTGCAGTTCTCTTTCGTCAGACTGACAGTGATACGAAGGGGACTGAAGATCGAGCGTCGATCCGTAGTTCCCGAGCAATTCGTTGACACGATTCGTAAGGAGTTGACTGTCAACGTCGTTTGATCCGCACACCACGATGGATTTTCCGCGCGCAGACCAGAGCTTACCGGCGATTTCAGCAAGAAATGGCTTCGCCTGCCCCAATCCTGCCGCAGACGTCTTTCCACGCTTTTGCTCTACCAACGACACGAGTTCCATGAGTAGTGGAACACGTTCTGACGGCATGATAGGATGCCTCTTGTCGGCCCTTGTGCCTGTGAGTGAGTACCGCGATTCTATTTGAACATGGTGGGAGCAACGCGGCGGGTTTCCTTCAAGTGTCCGCCCGGAACTGTAGGCGGCCGTAAACTCGACAGGTGACAACCAGGTTCCAAGGAAATCTGCCTCGACCCCCAGGATCACTTCTGCCAGGTCGAACCGGTAATGGGGAAGGATGCGCATACCGTGAGTCAACGCATGCGCCTCCAGGATGGCTGACTGGGAAATAGGATCATAGAGAACATGGTTCCCCCCGAACATCGAGAGGAATTTCCGGATAACCGAGGATTCCGTAGGGCTTGTTACTGTGGTGCTCAGAAAACGGATTGCCTTACCACTGGTTCGTACAGTTTTCAGTCGGTCAAGGATCAGGCGATCGAGGGTCTGCCAATCGCTCGGTGAGCCATTCATGACGGGTTGCTTCAAACGCTTCGAATCGTAGAGGCCCAGCACCTGTGCCTGACCAACAGCGCAGAGCCCACCCCGGGAAACGGGATGTTCCGGGTTGCCTTCCAGCTTGACCGGGCGACCATCGCGGTTCTTGATCAGAATTCCGCAACCTGCGCTGCATCCTGCACAGGTAGAAGCGTACCATGTAGCTTTGCCCGGAGTAATCTCTTCGGGCTTGACCAGGTAGGGGATGGCTTTCTCCACCCGTGCTGTGTCACAACCGGCAACGGCCGCGCCTGCAAAAGTGAATCCCGCGAGTCTGAGAAACTCCCGCCGGTCGAACGGCAAGCCATCATCCGGAATTCTAACGCCGGCAGTTTGATTGAGATGTTCTTTCATCGAAAGCCACTTTTCTTGAATGGGGAGATCAAAAATGACACGTTACGCAGTCGGTCGAAGCTCTCACGGGTCTCCCTTTGACTCCCTGATCGTTCGAACTCCGATGACAATTCACACACCATCCCATTGTCAGATCGCTCACTTGTCGAACTCGTTCCATGGTCTGGACTTCCCCATGGCACGTTTGGCAGTCGATAGTGGCGCCTACGTGTGCCCGATGATCAAAGTATGCGAAATCCGGAAGCGAGTGTACTTTCACCCAGGCGATACGCGACTCGCGTGCACTCACGGTTTTCAGAAGATCGGTATCGAGGCCAAGTGCGTCATAGAGTTTTTGGATCTCGGGGGAGACGATTCGGCGCGGTTTCCGATTTTCCTGTTGCGCCAGTTCGTCTTCGGCACGAATCTGGTTGAAAGGCGCCGTGACAAACCGGTGGCATTCCATGCAGACGTTCGCCGAAGGGATTCCCGCTGTTCTGCTTTGTTCCACTCCAGAGTGGCAGAATTTGCAGTCGATCCCCAATTCACCGGCGTGAAGCCGATGAGAGTAGGCAATTGGTTGTACAGGTTCATAACCGATGTTATTTCCGGGCAGAGCGTAATTCTGAAAGAGCGCCTGTGCAAGGATCAGCAGGACAAACGCCAGGCCAATGGAGAGAAGAACGGTGATGATGTTTGATGTTCTCATGACCGTCTCTTTCTGTCAGGTCGATTCCGCAACCCTGACGTCCGTCTTCTGGGCAAGCAAGCTAAAGACCTGCCGGGCGAGTTCCCACACATTCGTAGTCAGGACAACAAGCGCCAGCACCACAAGCAAGAAAGGATCCAATACAAGCTTCATGATGGATGGATTGGGATATGTATACCCGTAGTACGAACACGCGAAAAACATTCCGTACGTGAAGTTTCTCGCGTAGTTCCCGAGCTGAAATTTCAGGAGCGGAGCTTTTCCTGCGGCCGCTAACCACATCTCATAGGCCAGGGAACAAACGAACAGTACAGAAGTGGCAACCCATGCCACCTGAATGACCAAGTGAAAATACGGGAGAGAACCGGGGATACTCTCCTCGATCATTTGAGCTGAGAGCATTGTTATGGAAAGCGCTCCATGTGTTATGTTGTGCTGAGGAACCCACTCCATCAGGGGCCTGAGAAATCCACCAGCCACCCACACGAGCGCAAATGAAATCCAGTAAAGGGCAATTCCGAAAACATTCAGAATGATCAGCCATGACAGAAAGCCGACGCTTTGATCCGGGAACACCGTCATGAAAGTGATAACAATTGATTGTGTTGCCACCGTGCTAAGAAATACGGTCCCATTCAGATTCCCACCGCCGAGTCTATTCCGACCGGCCATTATTGCCAGCCAGACCAAGTAAAGGACCCAGAGAAGGAGGGATAGGAAGAAGATGGCTTGACCGACGACCGGGACTTGTTTGTTCACCAAGGCTGCGAGAACGCCAAATCCCGCAACCCATGTTCCCATTCGAAGATGATTCAGCGAATAGTCCCAGAGGACCGTGAAATCCGTTCGCAGTTGAGTGATGAACCGATGGATGACGAACCCCCCAAAAAGAGCCAGAAGGAGCGCTAGAACTCCGATGGTCCCGTCCGCAACCTCGGGCTCGACTATCTTCCCCAGTAAATACGGTCCCGGATAGAGAAGGAAGATACCGAAAGCCATGAACATTGCCGGCACTCCAATGATTTCTTCTTTCCATGCTTTTGAGGCGAACCGGTGTGCAGCTGAACGTTTCACGTCAGAACTCATCGACAATCGCCGGCTCCGATTCCGCTGGATGTTCATGGGTGTACTTGAGAATCCACATCATGGTCAGTGCGAAAATGGCAAGAAAGATGAAAATGACGAAACCAATCGGATAGCCGGGCATCCCCAAATCACTCACAGCGAGACCCATCGCCAGCGGAATAAGAAAACCGCCAAGTGCTCCCAAGCCGCCGACCCATCCGGCCGCTCCGCCAACTGCAAGCGGAACGAGTTGCGGGATGAGTTTGAACACCGCTGCATTGCAAATCCCCATTCCGAGGGCCATGAGGATGGCCCCTGGAATCGCAAGCTGGTATGCCTGTGACAATGTCATCATCAACGTCCCCATCAGCATGATGAGCAACGCGAGAATCCCGGTGTTTTCACCTCCTTCTCTCAATCGATCAGACAGAACTCCGCCCGCGATTCGTACGAGGGAAGTCATGATCGAATAGCCTGCCGTCAAAACGCCTGCCATGACAACGCCGAAGCCATGGAATTGCATCCAATACGTTGGCATCCAAGCCGTGAGGGCAATAAAACCGCCGAATGTGGTAAAATAGACAGACACAAGCGCCCAGGTTTGCCACGCCTTTGCAGAGGTGTAAAGGCTCTTTCTGATCCCGCCGATCGGGAAGAGTTCCTGCCCTTTGCTTCTTGCGAGGTCCCGGGCCTCCGCGGGGGAAATCCCGTTTGCAACGAGCTGGAAATACCATGAGTTGCGACCGAACAGGGCATAGAGAATTGTGCCGGACACGAGAAGAGAAAACCAGATCATATAAGCACTGCCGAGTCCGACTGCCACAATCACAACAGGGAGCATCAGTGTGAAAATGCCAGGTGCAAGGTTACCGACACCGGCGAACAGGGCAAGAGCTTTCCCCTGATTCTTTTGGGGGAACCAGTACGCCACCTGGCTGGCCCCAACGGAAAAGGTGGCGATACCGCATCCTGACAGCGCACCGAAGGTCAGGATCAAAGGGTAGTGCTCATTTCGAAGATCGTCAGGATACATTGTTCCGATCATGACCGTCAGTCCGACCATACCAATGATCGAGAGAGTCAGCAAGGTCAGCATTGGTTTTCGCCCGCCGGTTGTGTCGACCCAGCCCGAAAAGGGGATCCTCAACAATGAACCTGTCAACGACGGAACAGCGATAAGTATGGACAGCTCAAAAGGGGTCAACCCCATTGTCTGTTTGAGATTGACAGCCGTTGTCCCGAACAGCGCCACAGCTGCAAACCCAATAAAAAACCCGAGCGTGGCTGCTTTCAGCCCCAGACTCGGACTACCTTTGACCTGATGCATTGATAACTCCGATTGATCTTTTTCTTCGCTTTATGCTTCCCAACCATCGTACAACCTGCGGCTTGCGCCAGAGATATTGGTTCGGGACAACGAGTATATGGACAAGCCGTGTAAACGGAAACGCACCGATAATCACATATGCGCCGACGAGATGGAACTTGATAATCCAGGGCATTGCAACGATATAAGTTATGTCAGGGCTGAAGGTCAAGACTCCCCAGAGATAAGGGGCAGCAGATGTGGCAAACCATGACGATCCCCAGGTGTAAAAGATGGCCACAAACGTTCCGCTTACAATCTGCAGCGTCAGCATGAGCAGCAGTACCCAATCGGATATGCTGGTTACGGTTTTGATCTTCGGATCGGAGAGTCGCCGCATTACCATGTTGGTCAAACCGACAATCGTCAACATGGCGGCAACGAGGCCCGTCACTTCAAGAACATAAAGGCGGAGAGGATGACTGTTCCACCAGAGCAATTCGCGCGGGATGAGAAATCCGATCAAATGGCCCGCGAAAACCGTGAGTATGCCGTAATGAAACGGGATCAGACCCCAGAAATGATGATTGTTCTCAAGGAATTGAGATGAGAGACTGGAATAGCTGAAGCCGTACTTCCGGTAACGGACAACTGTGCCAACGAAAAACAGTGTGAGAGCGATGTACGGAAGTACGGCAAACAGCAGAAGATCCATCAACATCGTCGTCAGGTCAGCCATGATTGCTTACTCCTGATTGCTGGTGAAATGCCTCTAGGAGAATTGCTTCGACTGCTTTGACCAAAAGGAGGAAAGGATTATCGCTTTCACGGAATCCATCGATCATTTTCTTCATCGCCGGAAGAATCGACTCTCCGATCAACGCTGTTCGTTCCTCCATCGGCATTCGGGAAAGTAATTTGAGAACCAAAGGAAGGTGGTCGGGAAGTTCGGTCATTTCCGCAATTCCGTGGCGGCGGAGTTCCCCGCGCATCGTGACGAGAAACGCACCCCGGTCGTAATTCTCGGCGTACAGATGCCAGCCCACGTCAAGCGAACACACAGGGTTGAGGTCGAATGTCCTGGTGTAGAGGTCTTCCAGGTCCCCCCTCTCGCGACCGGCCACACGCGTGCGGAATTCCCCGAGGAATGTCGGCACGGAGTCTTCGCCTGATCCCTGGCAGTCCGCTGCTATGCCTGAGCAGCATTTCTGTACAAGAACATCATACTCCGGTCCCGGATACTCAAGCAGAAGCGCCAGCATTTCCAGTGTCTGATTCATCATAATCCTCTCTTGGGAGATTCCATGAATCCAAATCCAACCGAAGTCCTATGTTCATGCGGTTCCTTCATCATTTCTATCGCTTCTTCCCTGTGCATCGGTGGAATGACAAAACGGTCGTCGAAGGTGCACAACGACGTCAGCTGGTAAATGGCTTCGGCCTCCTCTTTTGACGATTCCGCTTCTGCCAGAATCCGTTCCGCGGTTTCCATCGGGATATCGCCGACCGTCACTGCACGGCGGTACATTCGTACGGCCTTCTGTTTTTTCAATGCATACACTACTTTGCCTTCTCCGCCGGCACCGAAGAGATTCGCGAGGAATTTAAGGGGAACACGGGCTTGTTCGATGTCATGGAAGAAATCATCGGACACACTCGAAACCGTACCGTCTTCCTTGTTCGCCATCACGGGGGACATCGGGGGCACATAAAAAAGCATGGGAAGGGTCCTGTATTCGATGTGGGGCGGAAGAGCGATCTTCCATTCTTTGACGAAGCGATACACCGGAGATTTTTGAGCCGATTCGATCACCGAATCATGGACACCGTCTTTCCGGGCAGCCGCGATCACTTCAGGGTCATTCGGATTCAGAATGAGGGACCGCTGTCCTTCGACGAGTTGATCGTTGGGAAGGTTTGAAACCTCTTCGAGCTTGTCGGCGTCGTATAGAAGCACCCCCAGGTAGCGAATGCGACCCACGCAGGAATGGAAGCACGCAGGGGCTTGGCCTGTTTCGAGCCGAGGGTAACAGAGGATGCATTTTTCCGATTTCCCCGTGACCCAGTTGAAATACGTTTTCTTGTAAGGACATGCCGCAACACAGGATCTCCAGGCACGGCAGCGCTTTTGATCGAGCAGCACGATGCCGTCTTCTCCTCTTTTATACAAGGCGCCGGAAGGACATGCTGCGACGCAGGAGGGATTGAGACAGTGATTACAGATACGGGGGAAATAGAAAAAGACCAGCCGTTCGACAGCGAACAGCTGTTCCTTTTGAGCCGGCGTCAAGCCCTCGAGATTCTTATCCTGTTCGGCATAGATCTGTGATCCACCCAGGTCGTCATCCCAGTTCGGTCCCGCCTCGATATTGAGATATTCCCCCGTGACCATGGAGATCGGCCGTGCAACCGGCTGGTCCGTGCCTTCGGGAGCATTGAAAAGATCTTCGTACGTATACGTCCACGGCTCGTAGTAATCATCCATGGTCGGCTGGGAAGGATTGTGAAAAATGTTCGTAATAATACGTCCCTTGCCGGTGGAGCGAAGACGGATGGAATCCTTATGCTTCTCCCATCCGCCATGATATTTTTCCTGGTCCTCCCACCGTGTGGGATACCCCGTCCCAGGCTTTGTTTCGACATTATTCCACCACATATACTCAGCCCCTTTGCGGTCAGTCCAGATGTTCTTGCAAGCGATGCTGCACGTATGACAGCCGATGCATTTGTCGAGATGGAACACCATCGAAATCTGTGATCGGACGTTCATTGGTTGGGTCTCCTACCAGATCAGTTTCGGAAGTTTTCGGACGAGTACATGTGTGTCGCGGTTGCTGCCCGTGGGGCCCCAATAGTTGAAATGGTACGTGAATTGCCCGTACCCGCCTATCATGAGATTCGGTTTCAACCGCGTCCTCGTAAGACTGTTGTGCCCGCCTGCACGCCGGTTGTCGCGCAGGGGCGATTTGGGAACCGAATAGGTTCGCTCGGGCGAGTGATAGATGATGCAGATGCCAGGGGGAATGCGGGCGCTGACCGCAGCCCGCGTGACAACGACGCCATGATCGTTGTGAACTTCGACCCAGTCGTTATCCACAATCCCGATCTCTTCGGCGTCCTTTATGCTTATCCAGAACGGCTCTGTACCGCGGGACAGAGTTGTCATGCGCTGATTATCGGCGAACGTGGAATGGATATGCCACTTGCCGTGGGGCGTCAGATAATTCAGCATGACAGTTTTGCCTTCCTCCCTGCTGAATTTCAGGTCCGCATACTGCGTGGGTGTCGGCTTCGGCTTGAAGGTGGGGAGGTGTTCGCCGAATGCAATATAGCCGGGATGGTCCAGATAAAAATGCTGGCGACCCGTAAGCGTGCGCCAAGGGACGAGCGATTCCTTGTTGTACGTGAATGGCGAGTACGCGCGTCCATTGTCGAGAAGACCGGACCACATGGGACTATTGATGAGGCGCATCGGCTTGCTTTGTAGTTCCGAATACGAAACCCGAACGCCTCGGTTCTTTTCCGCGAAGTGAGCAAGGGCAAGACCCGTTTTTTCCTCCATGTTCTTGTACGATCGATAGGCCAGTTCGCCGTTTGTGACCGTGGCAAACCTCAGGATCTTGTCGCAGACCTCCTTGTCTTCCTCGATGGAAGGCAGTTTGTATCCATCGAACTCCACGACAGGCCCGTTGGCGACGGCCTCATCATAGAAATCCTCCACTTGGTATTTCGTACCGTGAGCGCCGAGTCCGTTAGAGCGAACCTTCGGGCCGAACGAGATATACTGGTTGTAGAGATTCCGGTAATCACGGGTCACGACGGAGAACGAAGGCATGGTTTTGCCCGGAATGGCTTCGACTTCTCCGGTGATCCAGTCTTTGATCTGCTCCTGCGCGATTTCCGCCGAGGTATCGTGAGCAAGCGGGGACGCGACCAGATCCCGAACGGGTTGGGGGAAGTGCTTGCCGGCGAGATCGGAAAACTTTTTGGCAATCGACCGGAAAATCGCCCAGTCGCTTTTGGATTCCCAACACGGAGGCACAGCGGCGGAAAGCGGATGAATGAAGCTGTGCATATCGGTGGAATTCAGGTCGGATTTCTCGTACCACGTCGCGGCGGGCAGGATGATGTCCGAATACAGCGCCGAGGTGTCCATGCGGAAATTGAGATCGACAATAAGGTCGAGCTTTCCCTTGGGGGCCTTCTCGTGCCAGGTTACTTCCCGGACGGAGTCTTTTGCCAGGTCCTCTGCAATGGCATTGTCGTGCGTGCCGAGGTAGTGCCGGAGGAAGTATTCGTGTCCCTTGCCACTTGACATCAGGGCATTCCCCCGCCAGATATACCACACCCGTGGCCAGTTCTCCGGCGCGTCCGGGTCTTCCACGGAAAATTTCAACTTCCGTTCCTTCAGCTGGTCGACAACATACCTGATAATCTCCTCGTCGGTCTTCGCGCCGGCCTGTTCGGCTTCTTTGACAAGCTCAATAGTGTTCTTACTGAACTGCGGATAGAACGGGAGCCAGCCGTTTCGGACAGCCTTGACCTGAAGGTCCATGGTATGACCGGAAGCAAAGGAACCTTCGCCCTGGTTCTTCGGAACGGTGTGGTAATCCGTGAACGCTCGTTCATAGCGCCACTGGTCGCTGTTCACGTAGTGCCAGCTGGGAGCATTCTGCAGCCTCGAAGGCGGATACCAATCTTTGGCGAACGCGATTGCCGACCATGGTTCCATGGGTGCGAGCTTTTCCTGCCCGACGTAGTGAGCCAACCCGCCGCCGTTGACGCCGACACAGCCCGAGAACATCAATGCATGAATGGCCGCCCGGTACATGAGGTTTGCGTGGTACCAGTGGTTGACGCCGGCGCCGATGATCACCGTGCACTTGCCGTTCGTCTTTTCGGCGGTCAAGGCCCATTCACGGGCAAACTGAAGGAGATCTTTCCGACCGATCCCTGTGTATTGTTCCGACCAGGCAGGTGTGTACGGAGTCGACGCATCGTCGTAATTCTTGGGGTATTCGCCTTGAAGTCCGCGATTGATGCCGTACTGCGCCATTAACAAATCGTACACCGTTGCCACCGTCACCGTTTTCCCATCCGCCGTTTCCAGGGAGTGTACCGGAACGTGCCGAACGATGGTCGAAGCGTCCGCAAAGTTGTCAAAGCGGACAGGAACCGTATTGCCGCCTTCTTTGAGAAATGTCAGGATCGGATCAATCTCGGAACCATCGAGCCCGTCTTTCATTTGCATATTCCATTTCCCTTGTTCCTTTCCCCATCGGAACCCTGCGCTTCCCAGGGGCATCTTCGGAGTTTTGCTCTTGGTGTCCCAGAAGAGGAATTTCCAGTTTCCGTTTTCAACCGTCTGGTATTTCTTCAGGCGGCTCGCGCGCAGCAGCTGACCGGCTGAAAAAACATCGTTCTCGCGGTTCAACTCCACAAGAAACGGGGCATCGGTAAAGCGTTTCGTATAATCAAGGAAGTAGGGCACCTGCTTCTGGTGATGAAACTCCGTCAGCAAGACATGATTCACAGCCATCCACCATGCACCATCCTGTCCCGCGTTGAGCGACACCCAATGGTCGGCGTACTTTGCCACCTGGCTGAAATCCGGGGAGAACACGTACATTTTCGTGCCGTTGTGCCTTGCCTCCACCGCAAAGTGACAATCGGGAGTCCGGGTCATGTTGAGATTCGAGCCCATGACAGCAAGGAGCTTGGCGTTGTACCAGTCGGCAGACTCCTGCACATCCGTCTGCTCTCCCCAGGTTTCGGGAGAGGCAGGCGGAAGGTCACAGTACCAATCGTAGAATGAAAGCGAGGTACCGCCCATCAACTGCATCAGCCGAGAGCCGCCGGCATAGCTGATCATGGACATTGCGGGGATGGGGGAGAATCCGACGATCCTGTCTGGGCCATGTTCCTTGATGGTGTGGACGTTGGCAGCCGCCATCAGTTCAAGGACTTCATCCCACTGGACCCGTCGCAGCCCTCCCTTTCCCCGTGCTTTTTGCCATCGCGCCCGTGCGACAGGATTTGTCACGAGTGATTTCCATGCGTCCACCGGATCCTCGAATTGCGCACGGGCTTTTCTCCAGAGATCGACCAGTGCCCCCCGCATGTAGGGATATTTGACGCGGAGAGGGCTATAGAGATACCAGGAGAATGAGATTCCACGCTGGCATCCGCGCGGTTCGTACGGGGGCAATCCGTGTTCAAGCGACGGATAGTCGAGCCCCTGCATTTCCCATGTTACAATACCGTCTTTCACATGAATCATCCATGTGCAGCTCCCTGTGCAATTCACGCCGTGCGTGCTGCGGACGACCTTATCATACTGCCACCGGTTGCGATAAAATTCCTCCCAACTCCGGGATTGCGGCTTAAATTCGTCCTTGATCCATCCGATGGTCTTTTGATCAGGCATTGTGCTTCTCCGATTCTTGTCTGTGTACCAGTGTGCGGCGGACAGATTTGAAGCGTCCTTTCCAGATCACGTCAAAAAGGCCGAGAACAACGATGGTGCCCCCAAGTCCCAGGAGAACAAAATTGAGGCGCGCTATGGCGGTGTCTTCCGGGTTTCTTTGAAGCGTTTGCTGGAAGTAAGCCACGAGGGAAAGAATCTCCTCACCCTCCATCGCGTTATTCCGAAAAACCGATTGCATCGTAGGAGTTGCAGGAGCAGACATCCAGGTTGAGAGAGCTTTGCGCCCTTCGTACCGTTCGAAAACAGTGGTCAGATCGGGCGCCAGCGTTCCGCCGCCAAGAGCGCCAAGACCGTGGACCGCGTGGCAAGAAATGCATGACGGCCCGCCGTTCTTGAGCGGACGTGTTCCGGTGAAAATCTGAAGTCCCATTTGAACATCGTTCACTGTAAAGGGGCGATCGCTGATCTGAATTCCAACAAATTGAGATTTCTCGAGTTTGGACTCTTCGTCGATCATCCTTAGGAGCCCTTCTGCGCGTGACCGTGTCATTCCGGGCATCGTGGGCATGACGGCGTTACGGGACTGCGCAAGCAGCTCAAGCGCATACGGGTCACCGGTGTCGATCACCGCACGGGGGTCGGTGATGAATCGAACAAGCCAATCCCTGTCTTTCCGTTCATCCACATTCTTGAGGTCGGGTCCGGTCAGACGTCCCCCGCCGATCGTGTGGCAGCTCATGCAATTTTGTTTGAAGTCGACGGCGGGATCCTGCGCAATGGCATAGGTCAAGATTGTGCAAACAAGTAGCAACTCTCCGATCAATCGCTTGAACATTGTTGACCTCTGGCTATTTACTGAGTTGATTAATGCTTTGCCCTGTCCTGACAACCTTTCCGTTCCCTGTCCGCTGATAAGGTCCGGCGAACACCGTTGAGGATGCATACGGATACACCGGGCAGCAAATCTTCACTGAAAAACACCTTCCATTATTCCATGACGGGAACCCGATGAATAAATCTCTCTTCCATAGACAAAATCCTCCGATTTGTCCGCACAAGTTCCGTGCCAAATTTCAGACCAATCCATCTGTTTTATAGCTTCAGAATTAGCAAAACCGCAATGGATCCGGGGCCCTATTCTTAGAAATGGAAAAACCCAAGGCCGAAGTTTATTACTTTTCGGAAGGAAGGCCAGAAAGGGCCCCTCACCCACACGGCGGTGTTGTCATTCCATCGGCAATGAGCTCAAATTGTGAAAGATTGGTTGCTGACCGAACTCGCCGGAGATTTCGCTTCCTCTTCGAGCGCAATCGCCTTCGGGAAGAGAATATTGTTTTCGAGATGCACATGCCGGTGGAGATCTTCTTCAAACTGCTGCAGTTCTTGGAAGCTCACACGATACGTCATACAGGCATCCTCCGGCGCAATATAATTATTGGTCAACATCCGCACCGTGGCAAGTTCACCCCCGGCCGCCTGATGCTCGGCTTCCATCATCCGGATCGGGTTCTGCACATTGCCGAATGGCGGAGTCCGAAGGGCCTCGCTGCCCCGCTTCACCTTGACGAGCTGCTCGATGTAGGGAAACAGCACGTGTTCTTCCTTCATCATGTGCGCCATCATGTCTTTCGCGACGGTTTCGAAATGCTGCGCAACGGCGATGACCTCGGGATGTCGTTCGCCATGCACCACAGCAACTTTTTGCGTATGAGCCAGGAGTGCCGGAATCGCTTCGCGGACATAGCGATGATGGACGTTCACGATATAGGTGATCAATTCATCAGCCGGCCAGGCTGAGAAATGGGGTGTGTCTCCTTTCGGGTTGCCATCAAGCCTCCCCAGCTCCTCATACACCGGAGCGGGATCGATATTCTTCTTTGAGCATGCCTCATCGATCGTGACACCGCCGCCGCAACAGAAGTCCAGAGAATATTTCTCAAACACTGCTGCAGCGCGAAAGTCTTCAGTGACAATGGATTTAAGCGTGGAATTATGAAGTCGTTGCATGGGATGTATTTCCTTCTGATTGTTCATGGAATGGTCGATCATTTCTTCTTTAATCTTGCCGAGATCACAAGGTCTTTGGAAGTCTCAGCGTGGAAGGGATCCAAAGAAATTCCGCCGAACGTTTGGATATCCGAAAATCCCGCCGATTCCAATGCGTCGACGAGATCGGATTTTTTCAGCGGGAACAACGATACTTTGCGTAAGCGCTCTTTGATTCCCCTGTCGGTGCCTTCAGCTGTCAGGATATTGAAGATAACTCGTTCACCTTCATAGTCGTAAAACCGAGTGAAGGACTTGCTCCCGACTTCCTTGGTGCTTTGAATCTTGCGGCGTTGAGCCAGAATGTGGTCGTAATTGAGATTTTGAAGAATAAGAACTCCGTCAGAAAGGAGGACATCGCCAAATGCGCATAGCCAGGAAACGAGTTCCTCCCTGGATGTTGCATGAGCCAGGGAGTTTCCCATGCAGAAAACGGCGTCAAAGGTTCCACCAACGATCTCCGGAATCTCCCTGAAACCGCTGACAAATGATTTTACCTCGAGCCCGTATTGCTGTACATGGCCTCGCAGGGCGGTGATCATCTTCGGGGAAATGTCGACCGCTGTCACCTGAACTCCCAATTGGGCCAGCAGGATGGAATGAAATCCCGTACCAGAACCCGCATCCAATGCGCGCCGAACGTGAAATCTCTCAAGCAGTTCTTGGAAATGGGGCCGCTCACGCGGGAATCGTTCCGAGAATTGCGTCATGAGGTCGTAGTCCTCAGACAATGAATCATAGAAATCCCTCACCGCGTCAATATGCTTGATCGGATCAGTCATGAGGTCCGTATGCCGGTACTTCACCGCGAAAATGCTGATACACCGGCGCATTCAGCTCCTTGAAACGCCGCTCGTACTCCTGACGTGAAATCCCGTTCTGCCAGTTTCCCGTCATCATCGCAAGACCTGTAACGGCCACAAAAACGCCCGCGATCAAAGTTCCGAACACCCATGATGGCACCGGTTTGGCGGTTGTCCGGGAAGACTTCATGACGAGTGTCTCCTTCACAGGACAAGCCTCCACGCACAGCATGCAGCTCGTGCACTCGTCACTCCACACCCTGCCGGCCTTGTGAACGTTGATGGAGGATGGGCACGCTTTTGTGCAGAGCTCGCAATCGATGCACGTCGATTTCTCCCGCGTGATCTTGAGGGGACTAAAGAAACTG
>JBBDYD010000131.1:0-21285 GCA_040901865.1 Bacteroidota bacterium
GGGTTTTTCAACTCTGTGTTCTCTGTGCCTACTCCGTGTCCTCTGTGGTTAAAAACCAGGTAAAAAAATTAACCACGGAAACAGAGGTGTCGAATACCTCTCGAAATGACACATTACCTTCAAATTGATGTTATGTTTAATTGTTCTGAATTACAGTCCCTCCGCAATCGGCATGCAAATCCGCAATCAACATTGAATTACCCGCGAGTTGACCTTCCCCCCATTATTGTGTATTTTTTTTCTCCCTGTGTCGAATTCCCCTAAAAATATTGCCATTCTTGGAGCAACCGGATCGATCGGCCGAAGCAGCCTTCAGGTGATTAAGGGGCTTCCCGATCAGGTCCGCGTGCGCTACCTGGTTGTCCAGAAGAACATCGAAGATCTTTTGAAACTCATTGACGAGCATAAACCCAAAGGGGTTGCTGTGCTCGACGAGCCGAGGGCCAATGAACTGCGAAAGCGTGTTCCGGACTCGATCGAGGTCCTTTCAGGAATGAAGGGCATTAAAGAGCTTATCGGGAGGGATGATGTGGATCTCGTCATCAGCGCGATGGTCGGATTTGCCGGACTCGAACCTACGCTGGAGGCCATCCGAAAAGGTAAATCCGTCGCTCTTGCCAATAAAGAGACCCTTGTCGTTGCCGGCCAACTCATTAATTCCCTGCTCGCCGAACATAAGGTCGACCTCATTCCGATCGACAGTGAACATTCCGCCATCCTTCAGTGTTTAAGAGGAGAGGATCGCTCCGCCGTTGCAAAACTTATCCTTACGGCTTCAGGCGGACCATTCCTCAATACGTCAATTGAAGATCTGAAGAACGTGACCGTCCAGGACGCCCTCAATCATCCGAATTGGAAAATGGGGAATAAGATCACGATAGATTCCGCCACCTTGATGAACAAAGGCCTTGAGGTGATTGAGGCACACTGGTTGTTTGGCTTGCCAGCCGAAAGGATCGACGTCGTCATTCACCCCCAGTCTATTATTCATTCCATGGTGGAATTCATCGACGGCTCTGTAAAGGCACAGCTCGGATTGCCGGATATGAAGCTCCCGATTCAGTACGCGCTGACCTATCCCCGCCGGTACTCGATGAACGGCGGCCGTGTGAATTTTCCCGACCTGAAGTCGATGACGTTTTTTGAGCCGGACCGGAAGAAGTTCCGGTCGCTCCAGCTCGCCTATGATGCCCTCGCTCTCGGCGGCACGGCCCCGGCGGTAATGAATGCGGCCAACGAAGCAGCGGTGGAATTATTCCTTCAGCGGAAGATCCCATTCTTGAAAATTTCAGAGTATATCGAACGCGCTCTGCAGAATCACTCGCCTAAGCGTTCTCCGGATCTTCAGGATATTGTCGAAGCGGATCTGTCCGCCCGGCGGTTTGTTCATTCGATTGTCTAAGAAAGGCCCCTCCCTTTGATTGAAATTCTTACCACGATTTTTTACTTCCTTCTTACCATCGGTGTCCTCGTCCTTGTTCACGAGCTTGGCCACTTCGGCGCAGCGAAGATGTTTCACATGAGGGTGGAACGGTTCAGCATCGGTTTTCCCCCAAGGGCCTTCGGAATACAAATCGGCGAAACAGATTACTGCATTTCGTGGATCCCCATCGGCGGGTACGTCAAGATTGCGGGAATGATCGACGAGAGCTTTGATGTGGAATTTGCCAATCGGGCTCCGGAACCGTGGGAATTCCGGTCTAAGCCAATCTGGCAGCGGATGGTCGTCCTCGCCGGCGGCGTGATCATGAACTTTCTGCTCGCTGTTGCCATCTTCTGGGGAATCATCTACTCGGAGGGAAAAACCGTGTGGCCGACAACCCAGATCGGCTTCGTTTCAGAGAACTCGGCCGCCCAGACCGCGGGATTCCAGCCGGGAGACAGGATTCTGACGATCAACGATGTGACAGTTCGGTATTGGGATGAGATCGAGACTTTGATTTATGTCGAACACATGGGTGAAGATCTGACCGTCTCAATCGAACGGGCGGGAATCCCCCTGACGATCTCCATTCCGCGTGCATCAATCCCTTCGGTCAGCGAAGAGCGGTTTGGCCTTCTTCCGAAGGGAGTCGTACCGGTTATCGCCTCGGTGGAAAGCGGCAAGCCGGCCGCAACGGCAGAACTCAAATCCGGCGACATCATTACGAGGATTAATGACGCTCAGGTGGATTTTTATTCCCTCCCTCGTATCATCAAGCAATATCCTGGCAAACAAGTTCGTGTTGAATGGCGCAGGGGGTCTGAAACGATGACGGCAATGCTTACTCCCACAGCCGAAGGCCTGATCGGCATTTCGTTCGGACCGCGGTATGAAGGCCCCGTCGATCGGCTGCGCTTCTCTATAGTAGAAGCATTTGGTGAAGCGATTGTCGATCTCGTGGGAGCTGTTGGTGCTTTCTTCCGGAATATTTATTCCATCTTTGCCGGGACGGTTTCGCTTTCGGAATCTGTCGGCGGTCCGGTCAAAATTGCCCAGATCGCAACACGTTCCGCGCAGGCGGGCCTCGCAAGCTTCCTTACCGTCATGGCTTGGTTGAGTTTAACTCTTGCACTACTTAACCTGCTTCCCTTCCCGGCGTTGGATGGCGGGCACTTGATGTTTCTTACCTATGAAGGTGTTTTTCGGCGTGAGATCCCGACAAAGGTCAAGATTGTCCTTCAGCAAACCGGCTTCGCTCTGTTGCTTGTTTTTATGGCCTTCGTTCTCTATAATGACATCGCGAGCTTTTGACACCGGACACTCCGTGTGATTGCAGTCACCCAGTCCCATCCGGCCTTCCGGTATCTTGATCGACATTGTTTAAATCATTTCATGCATAAGGAGCGTTCCGTCATGAAGCCTTTCCGTCTGCTGTTGACCGTCGTGCTGGTGATTGCGGGTATGTCGTTTGCGACCGCTCAACCGAGTGTCGTGTTTGACCTCCGCCTTCCGAACTACGACGTCATTTACCTCTCCGATCTCGTTGATATTCGGAACGTCCGCCTTGCGGAGAATATTCCGGATATGTCCATTGAAATGCGGACCAATCCTCCGGGCCAGCAATTAATGGTGTATATCCGACTGCGGGCAGCCATTCAGCTTCGCGGTGATGCCCAACCCGAAGACATCGTGAGGGGGGAAAGCAATAATTTTCCGCTTGATGGCTTGCGCATGATTTCTTCCCGTGATCTTTCAGGATCTGGCGGACGCGATATCCGGGTCCGCACGGATTTTAAGATGCCGGATAATTCCCCGCTGAAGAAAAAACTCGAAGACTATATACAGCGATTCCCAACCGCGCCGGTGGGGCAGTATTTCCTTGAAATCGAGGTCTTCGACGCAGTAAACCGCTCGCAAAAACGCGGCGAGATTCGCAAAGCCATAACGGTTCGGAATGCTTCCGAAAACGAAGTGCTCGTGTCGCTGATCAGCCCCGAGCATGCAGCAAATGTCCCAACGACCTTCCCGACGTTTACGTGGACTTCCCAAAAACCGGATGTCACACTCTACGTGTTCGAAATGCTTCCGATTCACCGTTCCCCCGAAGAAGCCGTCTCTGGACTTCCGTACCTGAAAAGAGGCGTTGTCGGTGCTTCCACCTTCACCTACCCGGCGGATGCCGAGCGTCGGTTGGAGATGGGAAAGAGATATCTTTGGTTTGTTGAAACAAGAGTACTCACCACCCGCGGTGATCTTACACGTCGTAGCGATGTACGAACATTCCGTGTGCGTCCGGAAACGGGCGGTAATGCGCTCGCACGACTGCTGAGCACGCTCCCGGGCGACGTTGCGGGTCAGCTGGGCCAGCTCATCCAGGATGGCTGGGTTCCCTCGAATGTAACGTTGGATGGACAAGCGATTAACCAGGGTGAGTTGACAGCGCTTTTCCAGAAGCTTGCCCGCGAAAATACGGAAGTAAGCTTCCGGGTCGAAAACTAAAAAGCGCTCTTAAAGGAGATTGATCCATGAAAACGAATCATGTTGTCCTTATTGTTTTGGTCGCGGCTCTTCTTGTGATGAGCCCCGCCTGGGCTCCCCAGGACGGAAAACGCGATATCCAGGCCGTCCTGGTACGCGTTATCAACAACGTCGAAAGCAAAGCCCCGACCAAGGGCTGGACCAACGCCATCAACTACCAGCAACTCAAGGCCGGTTATGAGGTTCGAACCCAGGCCAAATCGATTGCTGTTATCAAATTCGTTGACAACTCGAAGCTCGTTGTCCGCGAAAAGTCCATTGCCGAGATAAAAGGAGAGGTGCAGGGAAAGCAAATCCTCGACCGGCAGGTGCATATGACTAAGGGAAATATTAAGTTCGAAGTGACCAAGGGTCCCAAAGAACAATTCCGCTTTACCTCCCCGATTTCTGTGGCTTCGATCCGGGGAACAAGCGGCTCGTGGGGACAAGGTGATAGCTCTTCGGTCTATGTCATGCTCACCGGCCTGTTGAATCTTTTAAATCTGAATTCCAACCGCTCTGAGGATATCGGGAAGGGCCAGACCGGTACTGCAGACATCAACGGAAACATTAATGTCCGTCAATCAACGAATGATGAACAAACTGATGCGGAAAAGGACGACGAGCAGGATCAGAAGACCCGACGTCAGATCCGTATTACGGGTGAGGACAAGGAAGGAAAACCGAGAATCGTAATTCTGGAGTGGGAGGAATAGGCCGGAAACGCTATTTCTTCATTGTTGCTTTCAACACCTTGTTTTCCTACATTTTGCGGTTCCGCCTTGGCGGAACCGCTTCTTTTTTATACACTGCCTGGACTTCAATTCTCATAAGGGAACCGTCATGATCGCTCGCCGCTTTCTGTTTTCTATTCTGGTCGCCTGGATGTTCTCTTCCGCTCTTCTTGCCCAAATCATCCCGATTGTCTCCAATGTCAAAACCGGGCAAGCTCAGAACGGACAACCGCTTGTCGTCACTGTTGAGCTTTCCCAGAACGTGGGCCTGACCCAGGTGGTTTTTGTCTATCGGCAGTTCGGTCAGAGCGAGTTCAAAGAAGTTGAGATGGCCCTGAGCGGTCGTTCGGCATCAGCTACCGTACCGGCCGATGCGGTCACCTCACCATACATTGAATATTATGTCCGCGTCAGCCTCGTCGGAGGAAAAACCGAAACGTACCCGGTTCAGAACCCCGAAGCGAACCCCCTGAAGATCGCTGTCAAGGAGCCGGATCCGAAGGACCAGGAAGTCAGCATTATCAGTCCGGAAGCCGGCAGTACCGTTGCAATCGAAGAGCTTGGCATCGTCATTTCCCTGTTCTACGCTCCCCCAATTGTCGATGCAAAAGCGACGCGCATTTTTCTCGACGCAGTCGATGTGAGCAAGGACGCCGTCCTCTCTGAGGATCTCCTTATTTACTCCCCTCAAAATTTCAATCTTCAGCTTTCCAAAGGAGCTCATTCCGTCACGGTTGAGTTGGTCGATACCACGGGAAAACTCTATCACCGGGTACGCAGTAATTTCGTCGTGACAACAGCAGAAGAACTCGCCGCCGAGGAAACCCGGTTCCGGGGACGGGTGGACGGTCAACTCGAGCTTCGCGATGAAGCGCTCGCCACCAGTCACCGTAGCTACATTCGCGGCGACCTGAGAACAAGCGGAACCTACAGTATTTTCCAGTTTGGCGGAATGATGCATCTGGACAACCAGGATAGGGCCACGGTTCAGCCGCAAAACCGATTTAACATTTTTGCGCAGACAGACTGGCTCCGCCTCGAATACGGGGACACCTACCCGAGATTCCCCAGCCTTATGGTCAGCGGGAAGCGTGTGCGCGGATTCGGCGCCAATCTTGCGACCGGCGTGTTGAATGTGGACGTGTCCATCGGACAAACATCGCGCGCGGTCGAAGGGATCATTGACAGCACCGTCGCAGTCGATACCTCAAGCTTCGTGCCCCCGAATAACAGCCGGTTGCTCCGTGATACAACGTATGAGTTCTTCACCGGAGGAACCTACAAGAGGAACTTCTTCGCGGTCCGGACAAGCTTTGGCTCGTACGAGGGCACACAATTCGGAATCGGACTCGTAAAAGCCAAAGACGATGTCGGCTCAATTGTCTACGGCATCCTTCCGCAGGAAAATCTCGTAGTCGGTTCGGATTTTCGTGTCGCCCTCGATGATGAGAATTTCAAATGGGAAACACAGGCATCTCTTTCTCTGACAAACACGGATATTTCCGACGGGAGTTTTAGCCAGGCGGACTATGATCAGTTGAAACAATCGGATCCGGAAACCGGTGAGAACCTGGAAAAAATCGGAAAGATCGCCGAAAAGATCATTACCGTCAATGAGTTCCTCTTTCCCACAAACCCGGTCGGCAAGGGACTTCCCAGCCTTGCCCTTGAAAGCGCTCTAACCCTGAATTATCTGAACAACTATCTCACGGGAGTGTTCTTCCGCAGGGGAGCATCCTACCTGTCCTTCGGCAATGACTTTTTGCAGACGGACGTTCAGGGATTCATGGTTGCCGACCGAATTCGGATGTTCGATAACCGGGTCTATCTGAGTCTCTCGTATGAAGCTAAAAGCGATAACACGGCCGATACCAAGGAAGGAACAACGGATTTCGGAAACTTCAACTCCTCGGTTACCGTGAATCCCTCAAACTTCCCGGCGTTCACAATCGGCTATGGCTTTAACAACCGGGTCGCTGACTACAACATCATCTCGGGCTCCGACAGCTCGGTCGCAAAGACCTCCAAGTTCGCTGATGAGGTCACCCACCGCTTCTACCTCGGCACCAATTACGACTTTGTGGCCCTGGGGAACAGGCAAAACGTCAGCGCCACCGTCAGCATCGCCAGCAAGGAGGACCGGACGTACTACAAGGCAAACCAGAGCAACCTGTTCCTCCAGCTCACCTGGTCCCAGGAATATCGCATTCCTCTGCAGACCCTCGTCGGTTTCTCGATCAGCAACAATTCGAACGATCTGCAGCTCTTCACACCCCTTGGAGCCGACAGCATCCTGACGACCACGGAATTCAATTACACCTCCGTTTCGTTCGGTGCCCGCTATCGCATGCTCGGCGACAAACTCCGCCTCTCCGCCGATATCGTGCCGATCTTCGGATCGATCAGCCGCGTCAGTTTTCAGGCAGGCGCGCAGTACGCCATGAGTCAGAACCACAGTCTGGAATTATTCTTTGGATACATCCAGAACTCGGCTCTCGCGGACGATATCATTTCGAGTCTGATCTACCGCTTCAATTTCTAAGGGCCCCTCATGACGGGATATGATTTCAAAAAGACAGTCCTCCCGGTTCTGGCGAAAATCGGCATCGGGCTCGGCATAGGACTGCTTGTTGTCGTGGTGTCGTACGTCCTCGACATCGATTTCCTCAAGAAGGTCGAACTGTTGACGCTCGATTACCGCTACCAAACGCGTTATGACCGGCAACTGGCGGATGGTACCGTCAAGGACTTTGCAGCCGGCGGCGATGTGGTTATCGTTGGCATTGCTGATACGGACAGCCGAGCCATGCCGGAGCCCTTTCCCTTTCCACGAAGTTATTACGGCCACCTGGTCGAAAACCTGAATCGTGCCGGCGCCCGCGCGATCGCGTTCGATATTACCTTTCAGAGCGAACGCGAAGGCGATGATGCTTTCCGCGAAGTCCTGAAGAAGTACGACAACGTGATCCTTGCCGTGAAATCGGAGGAGGGCGAGGGGGGCGAGCGCGCCTACGTCCGATCGATTGAACGCTCTTATAACAATGTATTCTACGACGTCAACAAACGCGTCGGCGTGGTCAGCATCATCAAAGATCGCGACGACATCGCCCGCCGCTATTTCCCGATGATGACCATTGGGGACTACCTGACGCCGACATTCGGTTTCGCCGCCCTGAACCGTCATTTCCAGCTGGGTCCGGACGTCACACCACAATTAACCGATGAATACATCCTGATCGGTACGGAAAAGGGCGCGTATCGGATCGTTCCGAAATACGACGATCGCTCTCTCCTGCTGAATTATTACGGACCGAACAAAACCATTCCGTACATCGACTTTGCGCAGGCTATTGACGATGCATCCTTCAACACAAAGGATGAACTCGAGATCGGCGAAGAGCTGAATCTTTTTGAGGGATCCGAAAGCTTATTCAAGAACAAGATCGTCCTCATCGGCTCCACGATGCCGGAGGAACGGGACTATCATAGCGTTCCGATCAAGACGGCCGACGGCAACACGCTCATGAACGGAGTCGAAATCCACGCGACCGCCATCCAGAATATTCTGGATCAGGATTACATCACTGTCGCCGACCCAATGACCGAGATGGGATTTATTCTCCTGCTTTCGGTTTTGATTTTCCTGGGCCTGGTCCGCTTGAAGGCGATTAAAACAAAGTTGACGATCCTTGTCGAGGTGGGAGTTGTATTGCTTGTCCTCGTGTTAGTCGGCGGCATTTTTGAGTTATCCGTTGTGATGTTCGCCAACTCCAACATTCTCTTCAACATCGTCAATCCCAGTCTGGCAATCGTATTCTGCTACTTCGGAACGGCGGTTTACCAGTACCTCACCGAGCGTCAGCAGAAAGCGATGATCAAGGGCGTGTTCAGCCATTACATCAGTGCCGCGGTGGTAAACGAGCTTGTGAATAATCCTGAAAAGGCCAAACTCGGCGGCGATCGTCGCGAGCTTACCGTGTTTTTCTCGGATATCGCAGGATTCACAACGATTTCCGAACAGTTCCACGGCCGGCCGGAAGGGCTCGTGGAATTGCTGAACGAATATCTGGACGAAATGACGTCCATTATTCTCAAGTACAGCGGCACTCTGGATAAGTACGAGGGCGATGCGATTATGGCCTTTTGGGGCGCTCCGATTCCACAGAAGGATCACGCGCTCAGAACCTGCCTTGCCTCGCTCGATATGCAAAAGCGATTGGCTGTTCTAAGGCCGAAATGGAAGAAAGAGGGGAAGCCGCCGCTGGAAGTACGGTGCGGAGTGAACACCGGGACAATGATTGTCGGGAATATGGGCGGAAAAGACCGGTTTGATTACACTGTTATCGGCGACAGCGTCAATCTCGCTTCCCGGCTCGAGGGAGCCAACAAGCAGTATGGCTCCGATATCATGATCAGCGATATGACGTTTCAGCATGTGAAAGACAAGGTGTTGGTGCGGGAGCTGGATCTTATTCAAGTGAAGGGAAAAACGGAGCCGGTGAAGGTGTGGGAATTACTCGGTACCACCGATCTGCAAATGACCCCGCAACAGAAGGAATCTCTGGACATTTACAAGCAGGGATTGGAGCTGTACCGCAAGAAGAACTGGCAGGAAGCGATCGGTTATTTCAACCAGGCATTTACGTTGGATCCCGGCTGTCATGTCGCTCAGATCTACACCCAGCGCGCCGAGCTCTATCAGCTCAACCCGCCCCCCGACGACTGGAACGGCGTGTTTGTGATGACATCGAAGTGACTCTTGGTCAAGGCATCCTTCATCTGGGATTGCTCATTGATGAAGGATGCCTTGAATCCTGCTACTCTGACCCCCGCCCAAACTTCTCCTCCTGCAGCATGATCCGCAACGAAATCCTGTGCGTGTCGCCGAGGTCGTTTCCCGCCGAGCCGAACTTCGCAAACGAGTAATCCACGTCTATTTTGCGTAAATGCACGCCTGCTCCGAATGTTATCTGCTTGATGTCGTTGTATCCCAGCCGCACTGCCACCGTGTTCTTGAAATCGAACTCCAGTCCGATATGCGGATCGACGCTTGCGGCGCCGAGGTAGGGAATTTTCACATAGGCGACTGAAGCAAAGCGACGATGTTCGAAGCGCAGGTCCACGTCGAAGGTCGGAGCAAACCTTCCGCCGAAGAGCTCAAAAAAATACGCGCTGCCGAATTTGAGGGTCGGAGTGATAAGTTCTGTTCGGCCCGTGCTCCAGGCGACCCAGGTCGTTGTAATATCCTGCGCGTTCAGAGCAACGAAGAGATCCGGAAGCGGAGAGTAGAGTAATCCGATATCGAATCCGATCCCGGTTGCGCCGTGTTCGGCCAGATCGCGCCGAATGAGTTTCACATTCGCGCCGTAGGCGAATTCTTCCGATGATTTTTTCGCGTAGCTGAGATACACGGCCCAATCGGACGCGTTGAACTCTGTGATCTTGCTGTAGTCGGGCCGATTGTCGTCGTCGAAGAGGCCGTTGCCGTTCACGTCCACCCAGGCGTTGCGTGTATCCGGAATGCCGTCCACGCCGAGGCGCAAGATGCTGAAGGCGACACTTGCATCGGGACCGTATGGGAGGGCGACGGAGGCGAAGTCGTAGTTGACCAGGCTCCCGAAGCGTTCGTCGTGCATGATGACGATGTCGGGATAATTGATGCGGGAGAGAGCCGCGGGGTTCCAGTAAGCGGCGGTGGCGTCGTTAGCGAGAGCGGCATAGGCTCCCCCCATGCCCAGGGCCCGGCCACCGACGCCGATCGCCATGAACTCACCGGCATACTTGCCGATCACGACCTGCGCCATCAGTCCAGTACCATAAACCATTAACCCTAAACCCAACAGCAGCTTTCTCATTGATTCTCCAAAAAACAGCAAAACCGAACCTCCTCTAACGGAAATTCGGCCTGACGGAGTTAGAGAGATGCTTCTTTGCTTATAAAATCAGCCGCAAAACTCTCTAACAAGGTGTTCTTCTTGGGTTCTCCTATGGGGATAAGCTAAGCGAATTCTGGAAGAGTAGCAAGATGGTGGTCCTGTGATGCGGGCTCTCTTTGCGTCCTTGGCGCCTTCTTTGCGCACTTTGCGGTTATTTTTAACCGCGAAGACCGCAAAGTAGACGCTAAGTGCGCAAAGGGGATTGAAAC
The DNA here is from genome assembly GCA_040901865.1 of Bacteroidota bacterium. Lineage (GTDB taxonomy): Bacteria > Bacteroidota > Ignavibacteria > UBA10030 > UBA10030 > JBBDYD01. Next base: position 10,820 of record JBBDYD010000131.1, read on the forward strand.
CACTCAAGAATGAGCGTAAAAAGGCAGGAATTGCTTGTTATTAATGTCGCCGGGGGTGAGGCTGGAGATTGTCACGGGAGGAAATCCCCAAACCTCACGCCCCATTCACCCCCCAGGATTAGAAATGGGTACACCGGCGACAAATGGAGTATACAACATTCTGGCCTTCTTGTCAAGTGTTTTTTCGGAATAATTCCGTTTTTTTTCGGAATTCGGTGTTTCGCTTATTTCCGCGGAATTCTTAATAGAAATCGAGCTTTGAATGGGTTTCCGTTGAAGAATTTCTGAATCACATAGTCATCGAAACCATCCCTCCACCGGGCAATGTGAGCAGGCCCGCGAGCAAGCCGTGATTCATAATACCGTCCTTCATGACTCAGTAGAAAACGTAATCGTAAGAAAAAGACAACAACGAGCATCGCGACCGTTAAGAGAGAGAGAAATGCCCCGATGTTAAAGTAGTTAAGGTAATCTGAATAGCTCGTTAGATTCGCGTATGTGTAAAAATGAAAAACCTCGAAAACGGAAAAAGACAGAAGAATCACAGAAATTCTTTCAAAATAAACTCCTGATGGCGAACCGCCGAAAAACCAATAGAGGATCGTCAGGAGGATTGCAATTCCTGCGAATGCGTTCATTCGTCCCCACATCTCATTCAACGGTTTATAAATCAGCATGTTGTGGTTATGGCCAAACAAGTACGGTTCAATCTCTTTGACACGTTGTAACGCTTCCTCGTGTGTCAGTTCCCCTGTGCGTGTATCTCCCTCCCACCGGGATAACCCTATTCGACTTGCGACCGCTTCCGGTGCGGCCTTGCCCCCGTTTTCATGATAGACATCCACCCATGCCCTGTCGATGATTCTGAAATCCGTAATGTCGGGAGTGGTGTACAGGTATTTCGGATTCATAAAGATTGGATACAGCTCTACCGCAAGTATTACCATGAATACCGTGCCTACCAACGTAGTCGCGAGCCATGTTGTGACCCGGGTATTCATCAGAACAGCGCATCCAACCAGGCACGTTGATTGAATGAAAAGCCCAAATCCCCCGTTTACATACTGGTAGTAGATATGACCGGCAAATTTGTTTTCGGGAAAAGCGAGCGGAATGAAATAATATAAGAAATCCAGGATCTGTTGAACCCCAAGAAGTATAAATAGAAAAAACGTGACTCTGTTTCTACGCTGCGTCTCCGCGAGCACCAGGGCTGCGGCCACAATACTTAACACGATCAGTATTATTTGGCGATATGTTGAGAACGAAACCGTTTTGTTGTGTGGAAGAAACGCAAGCCCGGCCGAAATACCGATCACCACCAGGAGCGACAGGATGGCGATTCCAACAACATAGTGTTTAAAGGTCCATTCTCTTCGGGGAATCATCAATTCCTCCGAAGGATGCTTGGCGTTGCCATTACTTCACCGCTGTTTGGGCCGTTGAACAACGAATCTGTTTCTCAACCTCGGTTTAAAGACAAATTGCCGGATAAGGAAATTGTCGATCCCATCCCGCCAACGACTGATACCCTCCGGATTGCCGACCAGTCTTTCCTCGTAAAACACACCTTCGCTCAGGCTGAGAAATCGTGCCCGGGCAAAAAAGAGTCCGATAAACAAGAACAAAACGATCGTTGTGAGATATTTCCCGATTCGATCCAACGCAACCACCTGCTCGAACGTTGTTGCGCTGGCCAACGTCGTCGAATGGAAATACTCAAAAACACAGTACACGAGCAATGTTAAATGAATTTTTTCGAAATGCGCGGGCTTGGGCGGGTCACGCAAATAATTGATAACAAAGAATCCAGCCAGCAAGACGATACATACTATTGATAAAAGAGTGTGAAGCTCGTGCATGGGACGGTAAACCAGAGGAACATAATCGAAGCCTTTAAGGTACGGGAATAATTCTTCAACCCTTGCGAGCCTGGTTCTTGAATCCAACTCACCGATCCGCGTGGTCCCCTGCCAGTGTGACAGTGAGATTCTTTCTGCTACATCTCCGGGGCTTGAATGAGTTATGCCCTCTGCGCTCAATTCTTGTTTTGCCCTGTCGATTATCCGAAAATCTGTAACATCGGGCAAGGTGTACAAATGGTTGGGGTTGATTAAAAATGGCAGTGACGCCGAACTGATAAGTGCGCCTGCAATCACGACGGCAAGTATTGCCCTGTAATAGTGGCTTACGTTCGGTAGCACGACCGCGCCGAGCACATAGGTGCAAACAATCAGCAGAAGTCCGTTGTAGAGGAGGCTTTCATATTGTATGAGGTGGAACGCAGCGTAAACACCAATAACCCGAGGTGCGCTGACCAAGGCTGTCAACCCAAGGACTATATGCAAAGAGAAAAACATGGAATAAACAAACGCCAGAACTTTTCCCTCTCCGACTCTGCTTTCCCTCCCGACAAAAAACGCAAGAATTGCGACAAACGATCCAATACTTCTCATCAACATGACGTCTACTGGGTGATCGCCGTCCATTGGAACAAGAAGGAACAAGCCGGTACCCGCGAGCATAATGACAAGCCAAACCGTGATGGCCCGCATCAACACGCCTCGCAGCAAATCCTTCGAATTCACCGCATCATTGTGTGTTTTGAATTCCAAGTTTCTTCATCCGGTATCGCAGTGTGTCTTCCGTGATCTTTAAAAACCTCGCCGCACGACTTTGGTTAAATCCAAACTTTGTCAGGACTCTTTCAAGGATCTTCTTTTCAATCAGTTCCATCGACTTGTCGATTGCGAAATCAACACCTGTGTTGATCCGTTCCAGCATCTGGGTCAATTCCGATTGCTCATCAATGAGGCCTTCCGGCAGCATGAAGACTTCCTTGTCATTCGAGAGCAACATTGCACGCTCAACAAATGACTTCAGCTCCTGAACGTTGCCTTTCCACTCTTTTCTAACTAGAACGCTGATAGCGTTCACATCAATGGCAATTTCGCCGAGGTCCATTTCTTTTGCGGTTTCCAGTACAAAGTGCTCTATAAGTTCGGGGATATCTTCCACTCGTTCGCGCAACGGAGGCGTTTGGATGGCTGCCCATTTTTTGGTGATTTTCAGAAAATCGCTGAGTAGTTGGCCCGATCTCACCAATTCCTTAAGACCTCCATTCACCAGTAGAATGAGGCGCATTCTCTGGCCGGTCTCAATTATTCCATCAATAAATTCACGGAGGATTGTTTGAGCCGGAATGCTGGAGCGATCCAGACCATCCAGGATCAGTGCGGCGCCGTCGGGAAGGTGAAAGTTTCCGTGGCCAGAGGTTGACGGATTGAGAAACTCCCGGCGGGTCAGAATTGATTGAACGGTGGTTCTCAGTTTGATTTCATCGATTCCGGCAACATCCAAGATGGCGAAGGGCTTGTCCTTGTCGGAGCTCTGTTCGTGAATCGATTGAGCTACAACGCTCTTACCTGTGCCGGGTTCACCGGTGATAACAACGTGCGAGGTGGACAATGCAACTACGCGAACGTTTTCGCGAACGCGTTGAATCGATTTGCTTTTCCCGATCAAGATTTTCATTATTGTTTCCCCTTGAGGCGAAATGAAGCACAGCCATCAATCGGAAATTAACTCGTTTAGGAGAAAATGTCAAGACTAGGTAATGATTCCGAGTTTTCTCGGAATGCTCGAGGTGGGTGAGTTATTGGGCTTTTCTGGGCCTATTCCACCTTTTCCGCCCCGAGTTCCCTGATAAGGGCCTGGAGGACGGGGTGGTTTTGGGAAGACGCTGGAGAGACGGGCTGGGGTGAGGCCGGGGTTTTAGAAGAGTGTAAGAGGGTATGAGTGTATGAGGGAGCTGCCTCTTCGGCGCCGACCTCGGGCTCGATCAGCATCTGGTAACCGGTGACTTTCCTGAACGACTCCGCCAGAAACTCGCGGTTGCGGCGAAGGTTGGAGACGGCGTAATCGTCGGGACAAAGAATGCGAATGGCTCCGTTTGCGACGGCCGCAATCTTGCTTTGATCGAGCGTGGAAGCCACGCTGATCTTCTGCTTGCGCACCTCGCCCACCCATTCCTGCCAGCGCGCATAGGCCTCTTCCACGGAGATCGTCTTCATGGCCGGCATGCTCACCGCGGCCATTCTCATTTTCTCCGCATCCGCCTCTTTTGCAGGTGATGTGTACTTGCTTCCAAACAACACCGCTTCACGCGGAACGGTCATCACCGCCGGCGAATGCAGCACCCCGGCGCTCACCGTGCCGACCACCTTGATATCTTTGCTTTCCCCCGCCCCCTGGGCCGGACCCCTCTGTGTCCTACCAGGAGCGGCTTTCGCTGCACCGCCCGCGCTCCGGCCCGGGTCTGCCGACCCCTGACCACTTCCCAATTGCTGCCTGAGCTCTTCGATCTGCTGTAACAAATCTCCGATCTTCACCGAACTCTGCATCGTGATCATTTGCAGTAAACCTGCTTCAAGCTTATACCGTGGCTGTGACGCCCAACGGATTGACTGCTCAAGATCGTTCGTGTGCTTCAACAGCCTCAGCAGATCGGCTTCGTTCCATTTCTTGGATTCGGATGAATACTTCGCGCGGAAGTGATCCGAGGTTTCCACCAGCTCGCCGGATCCCGTGGACCGCACGACGAGCAGGTTACGGAAATGCTCCGCAAGCCCGCCTACGAATTCACGAAGGTCATACCCTGATTTGATCACCTCGTCCACCAGTCCGATTCCGCCGCGCTGATCGTTCGCCTGGATAAGCGCCGTCACTTTGAAATACACGTCGAGGTCAACCGCGTTCAGCGTCTTGAGCGCGTCGGCTGTGGAAATAGTGTTGCCGCAGAATGAGCGGACCTGATCGAATATGCTTTGAGAGTCCCGGAGCGATCCGTCTCCCTTTTTGGCAATCACCATGAGAGCGTCGTCTTCGATCGCAATGCCTTCCTCTTTCGCAATGTAACGAAGGCGTTCGGTGATCTCGTCCATACTGATGCGGCGAAAGTCGAAACGCTGACAGCGGGAAAGAATCGTGGGCGGGACTTTGTGGACTTCGGTCGTGGCAAAAATAAAGACAACGTGCGAGGGCGGCTCTTCCAAGGTCTTCAACAGCGCGTTGAATGCCTCCTTGGTGAGCATGTGTACTTCGTCGATGATGTAAACCTTGTACTTGCCCCGGGTGGCCGTGTAGCGGACCGACTCGCGGAGGTTCCGGATCTCCTCTACGCCGCGGTTCGATGCTCCGTCGATCTCGATGACATCCAGGCTTCTGCCGTCGGTGATCTCTTTACAGACGTCACAGGCATTGTCGGGGTTAAAGTCGTTTGTGCGATGAAGGCAGTTAAGTGCTTTTGCCAGAATGCGTGCGGTGGTGGTCTTTCCGCATCCGCGCTGGCCGCTGAAGATATAGGCGTGGGCTATCCGGTCGCTTGCAATGGCGTTTCGGAGGGTCGTGGTAATGTGTGTTTGCCCGACGACATCTTCGAACACCATCGGGCGCCACTTGCGCGCTGTTACTTGATAAGACATTTCGGTGAGTTGGTTTTAAATGAGAATGATCCTATCACCTATCACATATTGCTTATCACAAGGCACAGTCGGTGATAGGTGATATGTAATAGGTGATACGCGCTCGTATGCTATGATAAGTTAGCAAGGATGGGCAAAAAAGCAAATGACCGCATGCACACCTCCACCTCTACCTCTACCTTTACCTCTACCTGTCTTTTAAACTACCCAAAAACATGTGGAATTGCGTCCTCGATCCGCTCAATCGGAATGATTTTCAGGCCGTGTTTGACCTTTTCCGGGATTTCTACAAGGTCTTTCACGTTTTCCTTGGGAATGAGCACAATTTTGATTCCGCTCCTCTGCGCCGCTAGCAGTTTCTCATTCAACCCGCCAATAGGCAGAACGTTGCCCCTGAGCGTGATCTCACCGGTCATGGCGACATCGTTGCGGGCTTTCCTGCCCGAGGCAGCCGAAATGATCGCCATGGCCATTGTAATGCCGGCTGACGGCCCATCCTTTGGAATCGCACCTTCGGGCAGATGGATATGAATCTCCCTCGCTTTGTAGAAGTCCTGGGGAACTTTGAGCTTTGCGGTGTTGGACCGAATGTAACTGAGCGCCGCCTGTGCGGATTCTTTCATGACTTCGCCAAGCTGACCCGTAAGCGTGAACTTTTCCGTCCCGCGCATGATCGTTACATCAACGTTCAGGATGTCGCCGCCGACGCTCGTCCACGCCAGTCCGGTGACAGACCCCACGAGGCGTCCGCGCTCCGCCGCTTTCTTGCGGAATTTCGGAACGCTGAGATACTGCTCGATCTTCTCCGCTGTAACAACGAATCCGTGCTTGTGCTTCTTAGCCGATCCGTTTTTCGCCAGCACGATCTCTTTGGCGACCTTTCGGCAAATGGATGCGATTTCCCGCTCGAGATTCCGCACACCGGCTTCGCGCGTGTACTCGTTGATCATTTTCGCGATCGCCGCATCTTCGAACTTCACGTTCTTTCCCTCGAGCCCGTGGGCTTTGAGTTGTTTCGGAACGATATGCCGCTTCGCGATCTCCAGCTTGTCGTGATCCAGGTATCCCGGCAGTTCGATGATCTCCATGCGGTCCTGCAATGGGAGCGGAATATTATACCGGACATTTGCGGTGGTAATGAACATGACCTTCGAGAGGTCGTAATCCACGTCGAGGTAGTGATCGTTGAACGTGCTGTTCTGCTCGGGATCAAGAACTTCCAGCATGGCTGCTGATGGATCGCCGCGGAAATCCATACTCATCTTGTCGACTTCATCCAGAAGCATAACCGGATTTACAGCGCCGGCACGCTTCATGGATTGAACGATCTTTCCGGGCATCGATCCGATGTAGGTGCGCCGATGTCCGCGAATCTCCGCTTCGTCGCGTATTCCACCGAGCGAAATTCTTACGAACTTCCGCCCCAGCGCCCTGGCGATCGACTTCGCCAGCGATGTTTTGCCAACGCCCGGGGGACCAACCAGGCACAGGATCTGCCCCTTCATCGACTTCACCAGGTTCAGGACTGCGATGAACTCGAGAATACGCTCCTTTGGCTTTTCCAATCCGAAATGGTCCTCGTCAAGGATTGTTTTGACGTGGCTGACATCAAGGTTGTCCTTCGTCTTTTTGCTCCAGGGCACCGTCACGAGCCAATCGAGGTAATTCCGCGTCACGGTAAACTCGGGGGACATTGGCGATGTCTTCTTGAGTTTGTTGAATTCCTCAAGAGACTTCTCCTCGGCCTCTTTGGGCATTTTCGCCTGTTTGATCTGCTCTTTGATTTTGGCCAGCTCGGGGCTGGACTCATCTTCGCCAAGTTCGTCCTGCAGGATGCGGATCTGTTCCTGGATGAAGAACTTGCGCTGGGTCTTCTGAATGTTGTCCTGGACCTTGGTATCGATTTCTTTTTCGATTTTTAGAATATCGATCTCCGTCGTGAGGATTTTTGACAGCTCGTAGAATTGGTCGCGGAGGGTTTGGATCTGAAGAATGCGTTGTTTGACATCGACGCTCTGCACAAGGTTCGACGCCATATAATAGAGCTTGCGCTGGGGTTCCTTGATGCCGTCGAACGCCACGACGACTTCGGGAGCCACATTACGGCTCAGGCGGACGTATTCGCTGAACAGGGTGGTGGTGTGACGGACCAAGGCGTCGACTTCCCGGCCTGTCGGTAATTCGGTCTTATTAATGACGATTTCGGCTTCCAGAAAGGCGTCGTTCTTGACAAATTTTCGGATGTTCGCCTGGACGACTCCATCCACCAAGATCTTCATCAGGCCGTTCGGAAGCTTCATCATTTGGATGATTTTCGCAGCCGTGCCCTCGCGGTAGATGTCGTCCGGACCCGGTTCATCCACACCCGAGTTCTTTTGCGCTACCAGAAAGATGTTTTTTCCGCGCTCCAAAGCCTCGTTGGCCGCCTTCAGGGAGGATTCCCTTCCCACGAGCACAGGAAAGATCATGTAGGGGAAAACCACGACATCCCGCAGGGGAAGAACCGACAGGGTGGTCGGAATACTATCCACAGTTTCGATGGTCTGGTTGCTGAGTTTTACAGGAGTTTCGCTCATTTTCAGGTTCAGAATGGAAAAGCAACTAAAATGAAAAAAGGGGGCTTCCCGGGGGAAACCGCCCAGTTACGGTTAATAATGTACGATTATTGGGGCGGAGTGTCAAACGAGGTGAAAACGCTGGAAGTTCCAGGGGATTTCGGATTGCACGTTTTGTGTGTCCCGCCGTTTCGCGTTTTTGTTCCGCCTTCCGAATCCCGCTATAAGGCGGAATCCTGAGAAGCGGGACGTCCCGCTGTTTTGTAGCGGGATTGGCGGGATGGATTTCGGACTGCGGGGAGCTGATAGAATGGATTTCGGTCTATCTACGATTCGACGAATCGTAGATTCTTAGGACGACCTGTAGGGGAATCGCGGCCGAATGGCTTGTCGTTTCTGGAAAGATCTTGTCTGGGGGGTACCACCGGCAGCCGAAATCACACCCGTTCCAAGCCCTACAACTTTTCACTTTTCACCTATTACCTATCACCATCTGTTACTGTAAAGCCTCATTCAAGAACCGAATCAACGGTGTCGCGACCTTGAATGCTCTGGCCACTTCGCCTGTGAACTTTGGGGAGTGGCATTTCGAGACGGCGAATGACGATCCGACAAAGAACTGCTTGAATCGCAGCCAGTCGGCCATGGGATGATCGGGATCGTACCCCCGAGGAACCCGTTGAAGTTGTTGACCTTCCAGCTTGCCAAACGTGCGTCTTAAAGCGGGGTTCTTTATGATGGCCAGGAATTCGCCTGACTTCTCAGTTATTGTCTTCCGGATCTTCTTCAGTTGATCGCCGTCCGGCATGTAAATTCCCCCACCGAGAAACACTTCGCCCGGCTCGATGTGCAGGTAATAACCGGAGCCCTCGATTCCCTTTGGCTTGCCGCGACGTACGAAGTGAGCTGCAACGTGGGTCTTGTACGGGCTCTTGTCCTTGCTGAACCTGACATCGCGGTGGATGCGAAATATGGATCGCTTTGGATTGACCTCAAACTCGGGTGCAAACGACTGGAAGTGCGGTTGGAGCGCGGCGATGAGCGACTGCATGGGAAGCCTCACGAACGCTTCATACTCGTCCTTGTGCTTCTCAAACCAGTCCCGGCGGTTGTTGCGCTTCAGCTGCCGGAGGAATGTCAGGCCCTTCTTGGGAAAACCATCGAATGGCGGATAGGGGTCGAGATCTAATCCTAGAAGGGGCTGGGGGATTTTCAATTGTCAATTTCCGAATGTCGAATGGCTCTTCTCACAAACCCTTCAGCTTTTTTTAGCCGCCTCGCAGCTTCCTTTTTATCCACTCCGGCCTTGATCATAACCAGGGCTGTTTTTACGTGTCCGCCTGCTTTCTTGAGGGCTATTGCGGCTTCGTCGTAGGAAACACCCGTTATCGTCATGATAATCCGCTTCGCCCGCTCCTTGAGCTTCTCGTTCGTCAATTGCAGGTCGATCATCATGTTCTCATACACCTTGCCAAGCCGGATCATGGCCGCAGTCGTGATCATATTCAGAACAAGCTTCTGTGCCGTCCCGGATTTCATTCGGGTGGAGCCCATGATGACCTCCGGCCCCACCTCCGGACAGACCGCCACATCGACGGATCGGGACAATTCTGTGAATTCTTGCGAATATAGTTTGTCCCGGCTGTTCGTCGTCACATAGAGTGTTTTGGCTCCACGGGCTTTGGCGCGCTTCACGGCGCCCATGACGTACGGTGTTCGAAGGCTTGCCGCTATTCCGCACACGACATCCTTCTTCTTAACTTTTTTCCGATCGATATCTTTTGCTCCGTTCTCTTCTTTGTCCTCGGCTCCCTCCTGCGACTTGAACATCGCCCTGTCACCACCGGCGATCATTCCCTGAATCGTCCGAGCATCCGTTCCGAACGTCGGCGGACACTCGGCGGCATCAAGCACGCCAAGCCGTCCACTGGTTCCCGCTCCCACGTAGATCAATCTGCCCCCACCCTTCAGCGCGTCCACCACAATCTGAACCGCCTCCGCGATGAAGGGGATCTCTTTCTGAACAGCCGCCGCCACCTTGTGATCTTCCGAATTGATGATAGTAACGATTTCCACAATTGACCGCGCATCAATGTCGGCGCTTGCCGGATTACGCTGTTCGGTGGAGAGCTGTTTGAGCTGTTCGAAGAGATCGTTAGTGGGCATAGGAGATTCAGAAATACACGATGACGAGTTTCTTGTCGGCGGCGGGATCCATGCCGTCTCCGGACAGAGGGCGAACTTCTATGTTGCGCACCACTTTGTTCATTTTGCTTTTTGTGATTTCTTGCTCGAGGTCACCCCCCTTGTATGCAACCAGACATCGGGCGAGGAGTTCGGTGCTCCCGGCTGATCCTCCGCCCGGAGCTTGAGCTGCCAGGAAAGGATGCGCCAGGCGGACCAGCTCTTCCAGGGGACCCACACCTCG
>JBBDYD010000132.1:0-3064 GCA_040901865.1 Bacteroidota bacterium
TCGGCCAAAATAAACATGGCTTGGGACGGATATTTCCATGCCGCGGTATGGGTGATGACCGCAATCGGTTTGGCTTTTTTGTGGCGTGCGGGGGAGCGACGGGACGTCCCATGGTCTGGGCGGACCTTCCTTGGTTCACTTCTCGCAGGTTGGGGCCTTTTCAACTGCGTCGAAGGCACCATAGACCATCATGTACTGGGCATTCATCACGTTTATGAGTACACAGCCAATAAGCTGCCGCCGGACCTGGCGTTTCTTGGATTCGGAGTTGTGCTGTTGTTCGGCGGATGGCTGCTGATTCGGAGCGGAAGAAGCGACACCATGATTCGCGGCGGGCTTGGATAAAGTGCATGCACAAACTCTATTGAGGCGCAATGAATAGACGGGAATTCTTTGAGGCATCAGGCTTTACAGCTGCATCTCTCTTATGGCTGCCGAAGGAATTTCTATCGGCAGAATTCGTCGGCGGAGATGGAGAGGCATGGAAGCAGATCGAGATGCTGCGGGGCGAGCCGCCGATGCGCGCTGAAATCAGAGTTGAGCGGGGTGGGCCGCGTTTGTTTCTTCTGGGAAAAGAAACATATCCGTTCCTCGCGCTCAGCACGCACATGGTCCCCACGATAGCGAATTTTCAACAGGCGGGGATTCATATGTATCATCCCATTCTCGGCATGCAGTCGGGTTGGCTGGGGCCCGATCGCTATGATTGGTCCGTGATCGACGCATTCCTCGGGACTCTGCTTACGCTGAACCCACAAGCTTTGTTCCTGCCCAGACTACAACTCGACACACCTGCATGGTGGAAGAAAGAACATCCATCCGAACTCATACAATACGGCCTTCCGACCAACGAGAAGAGTTATGACCTCCCAAGGAAGAACAATCTTACTCCTTCCGAAGGCGGATTCTATTTTGAAACGGTGTTCGAATTATGGGAGGCGTCGTTCGCTTCCGAACTCTGGCGCAAGGATACGGGGAACATGCTGCGCGCGTTTCTGCGCCACATGGAGTCTTCTCCGCTGAAGAGCCGGATGATCGGCTACCAGCCGACGACGGGAAGAACCGCGGAGTGGAATTATTATGGATCGGACTTTTATCCCGATTACAGTGAGCCGATGAAACGCGCTTGCGGAACGATTCCTGATCTCGTGGCGAGGACAACGACGACATCCGGTCTTCTGCGCGACCCGGAAAAAGAACGCCCCGTAATGGAATTCTACGAGAAGTTCCATTCGGCCATTGCGGATACGGTGCTCTCTATGGCACGGATTGTCAAGGAGGAAACCCAGAGGCGCGTGCTGTGCGGAGTGTTCTACGGCTACCTCCTCGAACAAGTGAGAATTCAGGACGAAGGATATCTGGCGACACAAAAAGTTTTCGACAGCTCCGATCTCGATTACATCGCATCCCCGTATACCTATCAGCCCGGAAACGTAGAAACCGCAGAAGGAGTGAAGGTGCAAATGAGCGATGGGGCCGGAAACATTCTGGGGAGCGCCCGGGGCCTGGGCGGCGATGCCGGTTTTAGAGTATTGACGGAATCATTACGGCGGCGGGGAAAAATCTTCTTCTGCGAAATGGATCCGAGCACGAACCAGGATTCCAACCCGCACAAAGTGATTGGCGGGCATGGAGGATTGGGAAGTGACACGCTCGAAGGATCGAAACGAATTCTCCAAAGGGATCTCGGACAGGTTTTTGCTTCGGGAGTCGGCGGATGGCTGTTTGATTTCGGCCCGCTGAACAAGGCAAAGGACGGCTGGTATTCGGGAGAGCCGATCATCAGCGAAATAGGGCGGCTTGTCAGGCTCGGGGAGAAAAGGGAACGCCTGGATATAAGCCCCGTATCGCAAATTGCTGCAGTGTACGACTATAAAAGTTTCTTCGCGACGCAGCATTGGATTGCAGAGAAGCCGTGGAAGAATTACGGCATACGGTACACTGATTTCTTCAACCATTGGTTTCTGAATACGCAGGCGAGAGCGTTTCATCGCATCGGTGCACCGATGGATTTCGTTTTTCGCTTCGACCTCATTCAAAACGATGTTCAAAGATACAAACTTCTTTTCATGGTCAATGTGTTTTATCTGACCGGAGAGGAATGCGAAGCGCTGAAAGCGATCCTCCGAAACAGCGGGATTACCGTCGTATGGTATTTCGCCCCCGGATATAGTACACCGGACGGGTTTGATATCAGTCAAATGGAATCTCTTACGGGGTTTCGCTTTGCAATACATGAAGCGGCGGGGCCAATGATGATCCGGTGCGACATCCGCGAGGAAGATACTGTGATCGACACTCGTTTCGGCGTGAATTCGACCCAATCACCGAGGTTTGCAGTTCTTCCGGGAAGCGGGACACCGTTTGGATATTGGGAGGATAATAATGAGATCGCATTTGCCAGTACGAAACACGAGGGCTACACGTCCGTGTATGCAGGCAGCGCGCCGATGCCGATGAATGTACTTCGCTGGCTTGCGATAAAAGCCGGTGTTTCGCTCTGGAGCAGTGAGCCGGACGTCGTGCGTGCGACGAAAGATGCCGCAATGATCGTCGCTTCGAAGAGCGGCAAACGGACACTGAGCTTTCCCCGGCCACTCGCTCTCGTTGAAGGAGGACCGGCAAAACGCAAGCATGATCTGGAAATGGAGTTCGGCGAGGTAAGGATCTTTGCGGCAGAGAAATAGAAGAGTCAGAGATCGGAGGCCTGTTGGGAGGTTTGGAGTAGGAAGTTGGGAGATGGGAGTCCACAGTTTTCCTCTCGCCGCACAGGCATTCTTCAATGTGGGGTATCAATTACACACCAAGGGACTGATTGGATGGGTGGTTGTCGGTCTGGCCGTCCTGGCAAATGTGGGGTTGTTCATAGGATCTCTGATTTTTTTGGCCAGCGGTCAGACTTTCGAGCAATTCAGGGGTATGGAGTGATGAGGAAGCAGAAATTCCCAAACGGGGGCCGGTGATAACAATCGGGTGCTGTACAAAAAAAGAGGGCTACCGTACGCCGAACGGTAGCCCTGGCAGCTCGTCGAAGGAGGCTTGTAGGTATGGACAACGAGCTGTT
>JBBDYD010000133.1:0-2970 GCA_040901865.1 Bacteroidota bacterium
GAGCAGTTTGCTTGACTCTCTCCGTCGTTTGTGCTATATTTTTCAGTGGGTAAGGGGATTATGTTCAAGAAACCTTTTACTCAAACCGGCCTATGTGCCTACGGGTGAGGAGGTGTTTGAGACTTCAGCGCAGCGACTCATGGTGTGGGTGGGAATGGGACATACCCCGAACCACCAAAGATTGGGGTTAACCGCAAAGTGCTCGTCCTGAACCATAACTACGAGCCCCTGAGTGTTTGCAATGTTAAGAAAGCGGTTGTTCTTCTCTATCTTGGAAAAGCCGAATTGATAGCCGCCCTCGATGGCAGGCTTCTTCACTCCGTCTCAAGAACGATGCCGTTTCCGAGCATTGTTCGCCTCTCTGTCTACGTCCGCGTTCCGTTCAAGAAAATAGTTCTGTCAAGAAAAAACATCCTCCGCAGAGATGGCCACCGTTGTCAATACTGCGGCCGGTCCGATATACCTCTGACTGTGGATCATGTCATCCCGCGTGCGCGGGCTGGTACGGACATTTGGGAGAATCTCGTCAGCGCGTGTGTGAGGTGCAACAACAAAAAAGGCGATCGAACGCCGGCGGAAGCGCAAATGCCCCTGCTGCGAAAGCCTATTCGGCCAAACCACGTGATGTTTATCAGGGATTTTGTGGGAACGGTGGATGATCACTGGAAACCCTATTTGTTCATGAATTGATAAAGGAACCATTAAAGGATTGACGAAGCCAAAAAAAGTAATCTTGAGTGGAATGCGTCCCACGGGGAAACTCCACATCGGACATCTCGTTGGCGCGTTGGAAAATTGGGTGACCCTGCAACAGGAGTATCAGAACTATCATTTGATTGCCGATTATCACGCGTTGACAACGAATCCCGATACGGCAGATATTGAAAAGAACTCCGTCGATATGCTCATCGACTGGTTGTCGGCCGGTATTGACCCGCAGAGGAGTCCGATGTTCCGCCAGTCGCAAATCAAGGAGCATTCCGAACTCCACCTTATTTTCTCCATGCTCATTACTTCGGCTCGATTGGAACGAAATCCCACGCTGAAGGACCAGGTGAGGGATCTGGCGCTTGATACTGTTGTCTACGGTCATTTGGGGTATCCGGTGCTCCAGGCCGCGGACATCCTGCTGTACAAGGGAGAGGTGGTTCCGGTCGGTGAAGATCAGGTCCCCCACATCGAAATCACCCGGGAAATTGCCCGCCGGTTCAATCAACAGTACAAACCCGTGTTCCCGGAACCGGAAGCAAAGCTCACAAAGTTCGGCCGCCTGCCGGGACTGGATGGCCGTCGCATGAGCAAATCGGTGGGAAACACCATTCTGCTTTCCGATGACCCCGCTTCAATCAACGACAAGATGCGCAAGGCTGTCACCGATCCGCAGAAAGTCCGCAAGGGAGACCCCGGCCGGCCGGATATCTGCCTGGTGTTCGCCTACCACAATAAATTCAATATTCAGGAGGTTGCGGAAATACGTCAGGGATGTGAATCCGGAGCGCTCGGTTGCCTCGACTGCAAACTCAATTGTACGAAGCACATCGTGAATGCCCTCGCACCTCTCAGAGAAAAGCGCGCGTACTTTGACTTCCACAGGAACGAGGTGATGGACATTCTTGCGGATGGAGAGCGTCGGGCCCGTGAAGTTGCGAGCGCCACCATGAAGGAAGTTCATACGGCAATGGGAATGGGCTGACATGTACACGGTAAAGCTGACAGACTTTGAAGGACCTCTGGATCTCCTGCTCTTCTTTCTCAAGCGGGATGAGCTGGATATCTATGAAATTCCCATTTCGCGGATCACCCGGGAATTTCTCGATTACCTCCACTTCATGGAATCGCTGGACCTTGAAGTCGCGGGCGAGTTTCTTGTGATGGCCGCGGAGCTGATGCAGATCAAGGTGAAGATGCTTCTGCCGCCGGAACCCGGCGAGGAAGGGGAGGAGGATCCGCGGGCAAACCTCATCCAGCGCCTCGTGGAGTACAAGCGGTTCAAAGAAACATCGGGGCACATGTCCGTTCTCGAGGACGAGCGTGCACTTATTCGTGAACGCGGATACCGTCGCGCAGACGAGAAGATCATGCCGGTTGAGGAAGACGAGAACGTGCTTCGGGATGTCTCTTTGTTTGATCTGATCGCCTCGTTCAAATTCGCAATGGACAGGATGCCGCGGAAGTTTGTGCACGAGATTATCCGAATGAACGTCAGCATCGATGAACAATTGCAATTTCTGAGCGATTTCTTCTCCCGTCGATCCGAAGCCACGTTTTCAGATTTGATTCAGGGTATGGAGGAGAAAATTCGGATCATTGTCACGTTTCTCGCGTTACTGGATATGATCCGAAACAAGCATCTCATCGTGCGGCAAACAGATCCCTTTAGCGAGCTCTCCATCATGCGCAACGTGGCTTGAGGCGACCTATGAGCGATCAAGAAACTATATCCGTTGCACAACAACGCGTTCTGAAGGTCCCTGCCGGGCTTAAATCCCTGATTGAGGGATTGATCTTTGCCGCAGAAGAGCCGCTGACCGTCAGGCAAATCAAGGCGATCTATGAACAGCCCGGAGGTGATCAGGAGCTGCACATCGATCAGCAGGAAATTCAGACACTGATCGAAACTCTGAACGAAGAATACCGGGCGGCGAAGAGGCCGTATCGCATTATCAGTATCGCGGGCGGATTTCAATTTGCGACGCTGAAAGAGTATGCTGAGTGGCTCGGACGATTATTCCATGAGCAGGCGCGCAGGAAGCTTTCGCAGTCGTCTCTCGAAACTCTCGCGATCGTTTCCTACAAGCAACCGATTTCCAAACCCGAGATCGAGGCCATCCGCGGTGTCAACTGTGATTATGTTCTTAAGACCCTTCTGGAAAAGGAACTGCTGACGATCGTCGGACGGGCAGAAACAGTCGGACGACCTCTGCTCTACGGTACAACCCGTGAGTTTCTCAAACATTTCGGGCTTAACGA
>JBBDYD010000134.1:0-2965 GCA_040901865.1 Bacteroidota bacterium
TTGACCTTTGCCATTTGCTTCAATTGATCGCCAAGATCCTGCGCAAGGAGCGTTGACGGGGCCACGACCAGTAGTACCACGACGACCAAGTTTCGAATCTGCTTCATTGAACCAGACCTCCAAGAAAGTGAGCAAAAACCGCTTTCAGAATTTCCCTAATATCCTGAAGTTCAGGTACAGAAGCAACTGTCATGAACCACGAACGACGGGGGCGATGTCATCAGCGTTGTCTGAAATGATTCCATCGATCCCCAATTCCACCATTTTGCTGGCGTCTTGAACAGAATTCAGCGTGTACACATACAAGGCGAGCGAGTGTTGACGCACATCACGAATCATCGATCGGCGGAGCTCGCGTTTTGCACACACAAACACGGACGCTCCGGCACGATGAGCTAGTTTCGAGGGAGACCGACCGAAGTCCCTGTAAAAATTGTAAATCACTCCGGTATTGGCCTTTGGCTCCAGGCGGCGGACGGATGCGACAAGTTCGTGCGTGAAACTCGAATACAATACCTGATCCGTCATATTGCATTCCTGCACATTCTCAACAACCCTGTGAACGAATGCATCGTGTGAGCGGAAAAAGAACTCACCCTTGAGTTCGATATTGACCCAACATTTTCCGCGAACGAACGAGAGAACTTCCAGGAGGGTGGGAATGCGCTCCTGGGAAAACGAGGGATGGAACCATGAACCCGCATCGAATTCCTTTAGTTCATCGACTGTGTACTCCCTCACAGCCCCGTTGCCGGTCGTCGTTCTCTGCAAAGTCCGATCATGAATAACCACAGGATGGCCGTCCCGAGATGAACGAACATCCAGTTCAATCATGTTAATGTTCGGCGTCCCCGTGGCCAGGCGAAACGCTGCCATCGTGTTTTCAGGGGCCTTTGCGGAAATTCCCCTGTGAGCGATCACATAGCGGGGCTCCCCGGCAGGACATTGGGGTCGGTACGGGTTCATCCTCTCAGGAAGTTCCGTTCTTGAGCAGGAGGTCCAGCAGTGTTTTATGAACTACGGGAACATCCATCATCCCGTCTATTTGGGTGAATCGCCCCGATTGGCGATAAAAATTCTTCAACGGCTTCGTTTCCTTTACATAAACCTCGAGACGATGCCGGCTGGTTTCAGGTTTATCATCATCCCGTTGATAGAGATCGCCCCCGCAATTTTCGCACCGGGAAGCAGATCCGTTTTCCAGCTGTTGAAGATTATAGATGCGGCCACACTGCTTGCACATTCGCCGCTGGCTTAGCCGGCGTATCACTTCCTCGTGTTCCACCCGGAGACTGATCACCCTGTCCAGTTTGATGTTCATGCGCTCAAAGAGTTTGTCCAACGCCCGGGCCTGAGCAACTGTTCGGGGAAAGCCATCCAGGATAAACCCTTTTCGGGCTTTCTTCGAACCCAACACCTCTTCGATCAACGCTATCATGATCTCGTCGGGGACAAGATTGCCTGCCTCCATGTACTCCCGGGCTTTCAGGCCAAGAGGGGCGCTGCTCTTCACAGCGGCACGAAGGAGATCACCCGTCGAAAAGTGGGGGATTCCAAATTCTTCAGCAAGGAATTTCGCCTGTGTGCCTTTGCCGACTCCGGGTGGACCAAATAGGATGATACGCATCGGTTTTTGTCTTTTAAAGGTAACGTTACGGATTATGTGAGAAGAAATTAGACGGGGGAACAGCCATTTGGCGACGATCCTTGGCTTTATTCTCCCCGGGTTGCATAACAGCCAGCTGGCCACAGGCGGCTGCGATGTCATCCCCTGCGCTGCTCCTCACCATCACGGTGATGTGCTCGCTGCGGAGTTTGCGGGCGAACTCCTCAATGCGATCTTGAGGAGTTGGCTTCAGTTCGCCGCCGGAATCAACCGGATGGATGGAGTGAAACGGAATGAGATTGATTTTGCTGGGAATACGCCGGGAAAGGGCGACCAGCCTTCTGCCATCCTCCAGTGAATCGTTGACTCCATCAAACAGGATGTATTCAAATGTCGGTCGTCGACGTGTCTTTTCATAGTAGTATTCAACGGCATCGAGCAGAACATTAAGGGGGTACTTCTTGTTGATCGGCATGAGGCGGGTCCGTTGTTCATCAACCAGAGAGTGCAAGGATACAGCGAGCTTGACCTTTCTGTTCTCATCAGCCATACGGCGGATATGGTCTGCGTATCCGGCGGTTGACACCGTGATGTGCCTCCAGCTAATATTGAGAGCATGATCGTCAGTGAGGATCTCAAACGATTTCATCACGTTCGCATAATTCAGCATCGGTTCTCCCATTCCCATGTATACCAGGTTTGTGACACGATGGGAGAGAAGCTGTTGCACAACAAGGACCTGGTCGACAATCTCCCCTGCCGTGAGGTTTCGACTAAATCCCATGGAGCCGGTTGCGCAGAACTTGCAATCGAGGGGACAGCCCACCTGTGTTGAAAGGCAGAGGGTCAGGCGGGGGGTTTCATTTGCAGATTGCCGGTCGGCCGGGATGAGCACCGTTTCGATCAACGATCCGTCTGTCAATCGGAAGAGGTACTTGGTGGTTTCATCGCGGGCGGACAGTTGCTTTGATTCCAGAGTCAGGTTACCGAGTTCTGCAATTCGTTCAAGTTGATTTCTTGCATGGTCGGAGAGGTCAGTCATTGCATGGAACGACCGCGCCCCGCGGGCGTACATCCACCGGAACAATTGGTCTCCCCTGAATGATTTTTCGCCCATTGATTCGGCGAATTCGCGGAGTTCCGGTCGTGTCATGCCTTTGATATTCGTTCGTTCTTGCATTTCATGATGAAGGTACGGAATTAACCAAAAGAGAGCAAGGCGGGCGTTCACGGAAGAATCACGCCCGCCTCGGTGTGCAAAAAAAAACCCGATTCAAAAAGAATCGGGTTTGTTCCGCAGAAAAATCTGGCATCGTCCTACTCTCCCGTACCGTTACCAGCACAGTACCATCGGCTCCG
>JBBDYD010000135.1:0-20399 GCA_040901865.1 Bacteroidota bacterium
GAGCATTCTTAGCGATTACAAATGTTGACAAGTCAGAAATCCTTTGATTCTGGGGCGGTGGGTAGGAATAGATTGGCTTTCACGCGTTCTCATCGACCAGCGCCGGGGTGAACTGCATCATGC
Organism: Bacteroidota bacterium; assembly: GCA_040901865.1. GTDB lineage: Bacteria > Bacteroidota > Ignavibacteria > UBA10030 > UBA10030 > JBBDYD01. The sequence continues at coordinate 124 of JBBDYD010000135.1, forward strand.
ACAATTTGAAGATCTTTGTCTCCACGGCCCGATAGGTTGACCACGGTAAGAGTATCTGTCGGCCGTGATTCACGAATCACGTAGGCCAATGCGTGAGAAGACTCCAGCGCAGGAAGAATTCCTTCCAATGACGCAAGGAGTTTGAAAGCGCGAACTGCTTCCTCGTCCGTTGCGGAGGAATATTCGGCGATTCCCTGATCCTTGAAGTAGCTATGCTCAGGCCCTACACCCGGATAATCCAGGCCGGCGGAGATTGAATGTGTTTCCTGAATCTGCCCATCGGGCGACTGCAGGAGATATTGCATCGATCCATGGAGGACTCCGCGTGAACCACGCGACAGTGACGCCGCGTGACGTCCCGAGTCAAGTCCCTTCCCCGCCGCCTCCACGCCGATGAGTCGAACACCGCTCTGTGACTCAACAAAGGGATAGAACATCCCCATAGCGTTACTTCCGCCTCCAACACAGGCGACGACTTCATCGGGGAGTCTTCCCTCAGCTTCCCGAATCTGACTGATTGTTTCATCACCGATCACTCTCTGAAAATCCCGCACCATCATTGGGTATGGATGCATGCCAACCACGGAGCCGAGAAGGTAATAGGTTGAATCGACGTTTGTCACCCAATCCCTGATTGCCTCGCTTGTAGCGTCTTTCAGTGTTTTCGTGCCTGAGGTAACGGGAACAACATCAGCGCCCAGCAGTTTCATCCTCGAGACATTCGGCGCCTGGCGGATCATATCCTCTTCGCCCATGTAGACCACGCAGGAAAGCCCGAAAAGCGCGCAAACCGTTGCCGTGGCCACTCCGTGTTGTCCGGCGCCCGTTTCTGCAATGATCCGGGTTTTCCCCAACCTCCGGGCGACCAGGGCTTGCCCCAGCGTATTGTTGATCTTATGAGCTCCCGTGTGACAGAGATCCTCACGCTTCAAGTAGATCTTTCGCCCTTTCAGTGAGGCGGAGAGTCTCGCTGCAAAACTCAGGGGAGTGGGCCTTCCGGCGTATGTCAGAAGGTACTGTCGGAATTCATTCTGGAAACTCGCATCCGACCGAAGGATGGCGTACTGCGCCGATAATTTCTCAACGGCCGGCAGGAGTGTCTCTGGGACGAAGCGACCGCCGTACGGCCCGAAATGCCCGTGTTCGTCAGGAAGAGCCGGGCGCTTCATAGAGGCATGTTCCCCGAATAGTATAAGGGAACATTTTTTGCCCTGGCGATGAAATCCCGGACCTTGTTCGGATCTTTTTTCCCCGGTGAGGATTCAACACCGCTTGATACATCGACTCCATAGGGCTGAACAAACCGTACGGCAGCTTCAATATTGTCAGGGTCCAATCCGCCGGAGAGAATAATACGCCCATACTCCTTGGCCTTCACCGCGATATTCCAATCGAATGTACGGCCAGTTCCTCCGCGTTGCGTTTCCGAGTGCGTATCGAGAAGAAAAGCATCAACGACGTAGTTGTGCATCACCTCCACGTCAAAATCAGGCTTGATGCGGAACACTTTGATGACGCTTGTTTCGTATCCAATGAGATCATCAGCGCCTTCATTTCCATAAAGTTGGACAGCGCTTAATTGCACTTTCTTCGCCACCTCGTGAACATACCGGAAGTCTGAATCAACGAATACGCCAACTTTGGATGTATAATCCGGAAGGCGGGAAATGATACGGGCTGCATCATCGGGGGGGATATACCTCTCGCTGCGCTCATAGAAAATGAATCCCACGGCATCGGCCTTGCATCGCACAGCATGCTGAGCGTCCTCAAAATTCGTAATGCCGCAAATTTTGACAAACAGATCCTGATGCATTCAGTTTCTTACCAGGCTTTTCAAGGACGCAATTCTGTTTTCCGAGCGCATGAGGGATTCACCTATGAGGACTCCGTGAAATCCAGCCTTCGCGAGTTGTACCAGGTCCGAATCATTCCTGATACCGCTCTCGCTGATGACGATGGCATTTGCATGAACCTTTTCTCGCAGCCTCAAAGAGTGTTCCAGAGAGACGGAATAATCCGAAAGGTTCCGATTGTTGATCCCGATGAGCTCTGCCTGCATCTCGTTGGCAGTATCGATATCGCGTTCGTCATGGACTTCAACAAGAACCGCGAGACCCAGTGATAGTGCAAGAGTGTGCAAGCGCTCAAGTATTGGTTGTTCAAGCGCCCTTACAATCAGGAGGACCGCATCAGCCTGAATGGCCCTCGATTCAAAGATCTGATACTCATCAAGGATGAAATCCTTTCGAAGTACCGGAAGTGTGCTGACTTCCCGGACTTCTGCGATAAAGGACGGATCACCTTGAAAGAACTTTCGATCTGTCAATACGGAGAGGGCTGCTGCTCCACCCTGTTCATATTCCCGTGCAATAGTTTTATGATCAAAATCCTCAGTGAGCACTCCTTGTGAGGGTGATGCCCTCTTGATTTCCGCTATAATTGCCGGGTTCCCTTTTCTCAAGGCATCGTAGAAATTACGGGGAGAATGAGAATGTTTAATCCTTTCAAGGAGAACGGAGATCGGCGTGTGTTGCTTTAACTGAGCGATTTCCGACCGCTTTGTTTCGAGAATCTCCTCCAATCTTATCACTGCTTCTCCTCGAAAGATCGCACTGCAGGAATTGGAGAAACCTTGACTTTCTTGAGCCGTCGGGCTGTCTTGCTCACAATCCTGAACGAGAAGCCAATCTGGAGTATTTCCTCGTTGATTTCAGGGAGCCTGCCGGTCACTTTCTGAAGAAACCCCGCCAATGTTTCATAGTCAGGAATGTCCGGGATCTCTGCACTAAACTTCTCATTAAACTCGTGAATGCTTATACTCGCATCAATGATGACCGACCCGTCGCTTGCCCGCTCGGCCTCTTTTCCGACCTCGTCATATTCATCGTGAATTTCACCGACAATCTCCTCAAGAATATCCTCCATCGAAAGAATGCCATCTGTGCCACCAAATTCGTCTATGACAACCGCCAAATGAACCTTTTTCTGCTGAAATTCTCTGAGAAGTTGGCTGATCTTCTTGGATTCGTGAACGAAGTATGCGGGCCGAATAACATCCTGGAGGATGATCAGGTCCCTATGTTCCAACAAACTCAAAAGATCCTTGCTATAGATGATCCCAACGATGTTGTCGATGCTCCCCTTAAAAACCGGAAGGCGTGAATACCCCTCTTCAATGACCCTTTGGACAATCTGATCTCTGGGCATTGATAGATCCAGGGCCACGATATCAGGCCTTGGTACCATTATTTCCTTGGCGGTAGTATCGGTAAATTCAAGGATACTAGAAATCAGCTCGTGCTCTGTTTTGTCGATGACCCCACTTTTTGAACCCGCCTCGAGGACGTCGCGAAGGTCCTCTTCAGAAAGTTTCGCTTTTAGGAAACCGCCTTTAACTAGTAACTCTTTAAGGAGTTGTCGTATTGATTTCAAGTCTTTTTCACCGGCTATTTGAAGCTTCAATCCAATCAATGAGTTTCTTTTTTGCCTTCCCGGATACAAGGGCTTCCCGGGCGACATTGACGCCTTCCCGAACCGAATCGGCCTTCCCTCCGACATACACAGCGGCACCAGCGTTGAAAAGGGCCAGGTCGCTGGGAGCACCCTTCACTCCATCCAAAATGCTCCGGATCATAGCTGCATTGACTGTTGGGTCACCGCCCGCTACTTCTCCCCGCTTGCTTGTCCGAAGGCCCGTTTCGGAGACATGCATTGAAAAATTCCTGATCGACCCTCCTCGGAGTTCACTGACAGTCGAAACTCCCATTGTCGAGAACTCATCGAATCCACCATCACCGTGAACAATGAGAGCATGCTCACAGTTGAGAATTTGCAGAACCGAGGCAAGGGTCTCCGTGAGTCGTTGAGAGAATACTCCAATAACCTGCCGCTTTACTCCGGCCGGATTAGTCAGGGGCCCAAGGATATTAAAGACAGTCCGAATGCCCAGCTGTTTTCGAATCTCGGCGGCATATTTCATCGCTCCGTGAAACCGTGGCGCAAAAAGAAACGTAATCCCAATTTCATCCAGAACCATTGCCGCCCGATCTGGTTCCATCTCGATCTTGATCCCAAGGCTCTTAAGGACGTCTGCACTCCCGCACACGCTGGAAACCGCCCTATTCCCGTGCTTTGCAACCGGCACTCCAGCCGCACTCGCAATGATAGCCGCTGTGGTGGAGACATTAAACGTTCCCGACGAGTCACCCCCCGTGCCGCATGTATCAATGACATCATCGCGTTCCGATTTGATCATTGTAGCGTTCTGACGCATCGACAGGGCGCAACCGGCAATCTCTTCCGGTGTTTCTCCCTTCAGCCGTAATCCGACGAGGAATCCGGCGATGAGGCTTTCCCGGGCCTGTCCCCCCATGATCTCATTCATGGAAGCATGCGCCTCTTCCTGGGTCAAATCAATCTTCTCGGCGAGTTTTCCAACCGCTTCTTTCAACATATCGTGAAAATCTACTGGGTGGCCCGTGAAGTTGCAAGAATCCCGTTCTTATGATCGCGGATACTGCTCCAATGATTTCTATTCATAAAAAACCTGTTCAAGGAACAGACCTGCGGGCGGAGCCGCCATGCCTGCTTCACTCCTGTCTTTTGCTGCACAGATTCTCGCAAAGTCTGCGTCACTCCGATACCCACGCCCCACCTCAACCATCGTTCCCACCAACGCTCTCACCATTCCGTGAAGAAAGCGATTTGCAACAATCTCGAAGACCAGGTCCTGACCGGATTTCTCCCACTCAGCCTTTGTAACTGTGCACCGGTAGTGATTCACTTCGGCCTGCTCTTTGCAGAATGATTGGAAATCATGGTCCCCACGAATAGCCGCTGAACAGCCCTGCATTGCAGAGATATCCAGGGCATATCCGACAACCCATCGATACCGCCGCATCACTGCAGCTGGTCCCTGAGAAATGTAATACCGGTACCTCCGGGCTTTTGCGCTGAATCGCGAATGAAATTCCTTTGGTACAAATTCCACATCCCGTACGACAACATCCTCCGGAAGGAGCGCGTTCACGCCACGGGAGATCGACTTTTCATCCATGGGAGTTGTCGTCGTGCAATGGCACACCTGACCGCTCGCGTGAACACCTGCATCCGTCCTCCCGGCACCCGTCACCCGGATTTCTTCCTGAAACAATTGCCCAACGGCTCTTTCAATTTCTGCTTGAACAGATCTGCCGTTCTTCTGAAATTGCCAGCCGGAAAAATCTGTTCCATCATATTCAACAATCATCTTTACCGTTCGCATAAAACAAAAAATCCCGCCGAGACTGCGGGACTCTCACTGTTGGTATTCATTACTTAGAATGGAGCTGTAACCTTGAGTCCCAATCCGTGAACAGTTCCGCCCATATGCTGCACTTCGGTCTCCAGAAGCCATCCGGACTGGAGTCGATTCGCCGCATTGTATGATTGAACGCTGCGCCACGCCAGAAACGCGGAGACAATTCGATTAATCACAAGCGCACCAATGACAAATTCGGATGCCTGGTGGATCTGGTCGCTCTTGATGCGAAGGTTTCTGTAGTGCAGACGATCGCTATCCTGAAGCCAGAACCATTCATAGCCGGGGGCGGAATAGATCTCGCCGTATTCCCGGTTTCTCAATCTCGTCTCATTATAGACAGCCGTTGAAATAAAGTTCCCGATATTCACATCAAACCGATCGTCTTTGCCGCTAAAATCAGCCCCCGCACGTATTGATGCAAAATTCCGCGCATCTTCCATTATCCAATTCCCATGGAGGAGAAACCCCGTGTAGGTCAGCCATAATGCACCATCGGTGGCCATGAGATAGGTCCCTGTGCGCACATTCCCTGCGTACAGTTCACCGGAACCAGGCAACACCAGAGAGAGACCAACTGCCAGGAGTATGGATTTCTTTTCCCCCGGCTCAGGCTCCTGAAGTTCGAACGATGGCGCCTTTACCTGCTGCCCTGAAGTACGAAACTGGGCGATTCCTGTTGAATAGAGAAAAAGGGCAAGAATGGTAAGGAACACTTTCCTCATGGGTTCGCCATCATTGCTATTGAGCTGAACATTCCCGTGGGACCCGCTCCAGTCTGGAGCGACCCGAAACACTCCTCGTCTTTACTTTCGATAATCACGACGGGCAACAGTTGATTTGTCAGAGGCACGCGAGACGGCACGTTCACCCGCACATATTCATCCGACAGCCCCGTCTCCGAATGACCAGACCCCTCGAAAAGAACGTTAACAGTCCTTCCCCGCAGGAGCTCATGAAACACGTGCCTTTTCTTCCGCGAAAGCATTCTGAGTCGCTCGCTCCGTTCCGCCTTTATTTCGGGCGCGACCTTCTCTCCAAACGATGCCGCAGGTGTATTCGGCCTTTCCGAATAGGTGAACACATGCAAATATGTCAGTGGTTGGTCAACGAGAAACGCGTACGTTTCCTCGAAGTGTTCATTCGTTTCACTAGGGAATCCAACAATCACATCAGCGCCAATCCCGGCGTGCGGTACGTTCTTTTTGATTGTGGCAACCCGGTCAGCATACCACGATCGCCGATACCTTCGCCGCATACCAGCCAGCATGGGATCAGATCCTGACTGAAGCGGAATGTGGAAGTGGTTGCACATTTTCTGAGATTCGATCCAGAACTCGAGCAGTTCGTTTGTGAGAAGATTCGGTTCCACTGAACTCACGCGAACACGTTCGAGTCCGTCAATTGCTGTAATTCCTCTCAGCATTTCAAGCAACGATGATCCGATGCTCTTTCCATAGTCACCGACATTGACTCCGGTCAGGACGATTTCCTTATACCCATCCGCAACAATCGATTGCGCTTCGCGGACAACATCGGAAAACGGAATACTTCGGCTTGCACCGCGAGCGAGTGGAATCGTGCAGAACGAGCATGTGTAGTCACAGCCATCCTGAATCTTAAGGAACGCCCGGGTGCGGTCAGAAAATCCCACCGAGGAAGAAACCTGTGTCCCTGTTGCCTCTGCGATCGGAGACACCAGCACTCTTGCGCCGGCCGTTTTGTCCCAATTTGCATGTGTAAAGATCTCGAATTTCTCTTTCGTCCCGAGCACAAGATCAACTCCATCGATGGCCGCAAGGGAATCCGGTCGAAGCTGTGCATAGCAGCCGACAATAATCACGTAAGCATCAGGAGACGTGCGGAGTGCACGTCGAACGAGTTGTCTGCATTCGCGGTCGGCCCGTTCAGTGACGCTGCACGTGTTCAGAACAACCACGTTGGCAGGCTTATCGATATCATCAACAACGTTGTATCCGCGTAATCCAAACTGCCTCGCCAATGACGCAGTCTCGGCGAAATTCAGCTTACATCCCAGCGTATGGAGGGCAACAGTCTGCATAAATGTAAAGGAGAGTTGCCCCTTAGGTTGCGGGACAACTCTCCTTACTTACTTTGGCATTAGTTGGCGCTTATGTCTTCGGAGAATCCCGTATCGCCAAAAGACGACGTTGTCACCATGTCCTTGAGGGTCATGGGAGACAATTTGTGAGCGCTGACATAGTCGTCAACGGTCTTTTGTTCCTTTCCGCGGAGATATTCCAGAACGGAAAGAACGATTTTCTTGCTGTCTTTATCGAACTCGAGGACCTTCAGGGGGAGTGCATCTCCCACCTTGAAAGACTCCGTAATGTTTTGGACAGGGGTTTGGGAGATTTGCGACAAGGGCACGAATCCGTCAACCCCGAGCGGAAGTTCAACGATGACCCCCTTCTCGATGATTCGGACGACCTTAGCACCTTCGACATCGGTTCCAACCTTGTACGCCGCCTCAAATTCGTCCCAGGGATTTCCCTGGATCTGCTTGTGGCCGAGTGAAATCCTTCGCTGATCGACATCCACATTCAGAATAACAACATCGATCTTATCGCCCTTCTTGACCACTTCACCCGGGTGGCGGATCTTCTTGGTCCAGGACAAATCGGAGATATGGACAAGGCCGTCAACACCTTCCTCCAATTCAACGAAGACACCGAAATTTGTGAGATTGCGAACCGTTCCCGTGTGTTTGGATCCCACGGGGTACTTTTCGAGCAGGCTGCTCCACGGATCGGGCTCAAGCTGTTTCATTCCGAGGGAAATTTTCTTGCCTTCCTTGTCCAATGAGAGGATCACCGCATCGATAAACTGACCCATTGAAACCATTTGGGAGGGATGTTTGACATGTTGAGTCCAGCTCATTTCAGAAATATGAATGAGGCCTTCGATGCCCTTTTCGATTTCGACAAACGCGCCGTAGTCCGTCAGGGAAACGACCTTGCCTTTGACCTTTGTGCCAACCGGATATTTGAGGTCGATATTCTCCCACGGGTGCGGTAAGAGTTGTTTCATCCCAAGGGAAATCCGCTTCTTCTCCTTGTCGAAATCGATAACGACAACATTGATCGTCTGATCGAGCTTGACGACCTCCGAGGGATGGTTTACGCGCCCCCAGGAAAGGTCCGTGATGTGCACAAGTCCATCCACACCGCCGAGATCGACAAATACGCCGAAATCGGTGATCGCTTTCGCGTGGCCTTCGAGGATCTGTCCTTTCTCCAAGCTCTCGAGAATTGCCTTTCTTTGTCCGGCAAGCTCCTCTTCCACCAGAACCTTGTGACTCACCACAACGTTTTCGGAAGGATGGTTCACTTTGACGACCCGGAATTCCAATTCCTTTCCGATAAACGCGTCAAAATCCCTCACTGGCCGTACATCGATTTGTGAACCCGGCAGGAACGCGTCGATTCCAAGAAGATCCACGACAATTCCACCTTTCGTCCGGCGGACACAGCGCCCTTTGAGCACTTCGCCCGTTTCGAACGACTTCACAACCCGCTCCCACACCCGCATGAAGTCCGCCCTCTTTCGGGACAGCATCAGCTGACCGTCTTTATTCTCCACTGCCTCGAGGAAGACCTCGATTTCATCTCCGATCTTCAGCTCCTTCAGATTCGTAAACTCCGAAACGGAAATAACGCCTTCGGATTTGAATCCAATGTCCACCGTGACATTGCTATCGCCGATATGGACAACCTTGCCCTTGACGATTTCGCCTTCACTGATCGAATTCAGGGTGCTCTCATAGAGTTTCTTGAGTTCCTTGTACTCGGAATCAGAATATTCCTTGTCGCTAAACTGTTTTATAGTTCCTGTTGCTTCTACCATTCAGCCTCCAAAAAATCCAGCCCCGCATTTCGCGGATTTGCCCTCCATCGATCCTGCAAACCCAGTCATCGTCGATTTGCAAGGAACAACGTCGGACAAGAGAACATTGTTATGAGTGTCGTGGATTGTGATGACTGTTGTCTATTTTTCCTGAGCTGGTACCGTCACTTTCATGGTTTCGACGATGTCCTTTACCCGCTGCATAAGCCACTGGGGTGTTGACGTAGCGCCACTGATTCCAACCGATTCAACTCCTTCGAACCACTCCGGCTGAAGCTCGCCGGCATGCTCAACGAAATATGTGCGCTCGTTTTCCTCTCTCGCAATGTCAAACAGAACTTTTCCGTTGGAACTGTGTCGGCCTGCGACAAAGATGACAACTTCATTATTCCGGGCAAATTCTCTGAGCTTCTTGTCGCGTCCGGACACCTGGCCGCAGATGGTGTCCTTGGCGTGAAACTCCAGTGCTTCATCTTCGAAGGTTCCGACGACCAGATTCCTTACCCGCTTTCCAAGTTCCTCTTTGATCGTGTTGAACGTCGGCTTGTCCATTGTTGTCTGCGAGAAAAGAACCGTCTTCCGATCCAACTGAACACGATCAAGTTCCTGAACGGATTTTACGACTATTGCTTCGCCATCGGTCTGACCAACCAATCCAATGACTTCGGCATGATCCTTCTTCCCGAATATCACAACCTGGAACCCTTCAAGATAAAACCGGCGAATCCGTTCCTGGACTTTCGTTACGACGGGACAGGTTGCGTCAACAATCGTGATTCCAAGTTCCTGAGCCCTTCTGTACGTTGACGGGGGCTCACCATGGGCCCTCACCAATACGGTGGCACCTTTGAGTGTTTCGAGATCCTTATGCGAAACCGTCCGCAGGCCTTTTTCTTCCATGCGTTTGATTTCCATCGGGTTATGAATGATCTCTCCAAGAGAGAACAGCTCTTTCCCGTTGGCAACCTCCTGCTCCGCTATCTCGATCGTTCGAACCACTCCCCAGCAGAATCCCGAGTTTTTGTCTATCGTAACCGTCATGATCCGTGTTGAAGAATCTCCATTGCCTTGCTTACGATGAAGTCCACCTGTTCAGCGATGGTTAGCCCTGAGGTATCGAGTTTGATTGCGTCATCGGCTTTCTTGAGCGGACTTGCCTCACGCGTTGAATCGAGCGTATCGCGATCTGCTATTTCCTTCGCCACTGTTTCGTTGTCGAGCTGAACACCCGTCTTTGCAAGATCCTGTCGTCTTCTCCGGGCGCGCTCGGAGATATCGGCCACCATGAAGATTTTCAACTCCGCCGTGGGAAATACAACGGTGCCGATATCCCGCCCTTCAAGAACAACTCCGCCGTCCCGGGCAAGGCGTCTTTGCTGCTCGACCAGAACTGCCCTGACGGTTGGGTGACTGCTCACGGCGCTTACTTGACGGCTGACTTGAGGCGTCCGGATCTCCTCCGTCACATCTTCTTCCAGGAGGAAGACCCTGTTTCCATTCTTAGTGCGCCTAAGCCCTATCTGCGAATTCCTCGCCAGCACACCCATCTGTTGCGCATCATGGACAGACACGTTCTCTCTGAGGGCCCTCAGGGTAATTGCCCTGTACATGGCTCCGGTATCGAGGTGCAGGTAGCCCAGTCTCTCTGCGACAAGTTTCGCGGTTGTACTTTTTCCTGAGGCCGCCGGCCCGTCAATCGCTATGACAATTTTCTTCAAATTTCCGAACTTTAAATATAGCAAATATCTGCGTTGGGAGCAACCAGAGCCTTCTTGCTTTCGTGTGTAATTATCTGCTGATCGCCATTTCCATCATTTTACAGTATCTTGCGGGTATGAAGAAGCTGACCCACGACCAGATTAGCCGGAATCGTGCCCCCGCTGGTGAAATATCCTCCATACGCCGACTCCCGCTATTTGCGCTTGCTGAAAACATTCGAAGCCTCTACAATGTCGGGTCTATCTTTCGCACCGCAGACGCCATTCTCCTTGGCAAACTCATCCTCACAGGATACACACCCATCCCGCCGCGCAAAGAGATCGAAAAGACCGCCCTCGGCTCAACGGCAACTGTGCCTTGGGAATACAACAAAGACCCCATTGCTGCCATTCGGGCGCTTCGCACTGCCGGGGTTCGTATTGTCTCTTTGGAACACACGGACCGTAGTGTCCCGCATACCTCCGTTCAACTGGCCGAGTTTCCGCTTTGCCTGGTTATCGGGAATGAAATCACGGGCGTTTCCCAAGAGGTATTGAACGAATGCGACGGTGCCATCGAGATTCCGATGTTCGGTATCAAGCATTCCCTCAACGTTGCAGTCGCATTCGGGATCGCAGTCTTCGAACTTGCCCGTGTCTGCAATCAGCGCTGATCTCAACTATCGAACGCTTTTGTGTAGAACTCTTCCCGCTCATTCGTATGAATACGAAGCAGACCCGCCCGCACAAGCCCAATGAGGATCCGCGACGCCCTCCGCAAGGAAATGTTGATCAACTTACTGAGCTCCTTGACTGTAATTCTCTCATTCCGTTCCAAGTACTCCAGCAGCCGTCTCTCGTGATCTCCGATCACAATGCGCAATGGCGCGGAATCCGGATTTTCCGATTCAAGGATCTTGACGACTTCCTTGCTAGCGATCAGAGTTTTGTCGTTCACTCGGATCATAGCCTTCGATTCCTCTTCGCTTCCGCCGTTCCCGTCAACAAGGAAATGAGGCTTTTCGGCGCTTTCCTCCACCGTCACAACGATGACATCCATCCCTTTGTACGGGACGATATCCACAACAGGATCGATGACCGGGTCGCAGAAGAGGGTTCCCGCGTCGCGGATCAACTCCATTTCAGCCTTCTCGCTGTCGATGCCCACCACCGATTTGTCATCATCGACCCCGAAGATGATCGTCCCTCCCTTTGTGTTGGCAAAGGCTACAAGCGTCCTTGCAATTTTCTCGGGTGAGGACACTTTTCGTTTGAACTCAACCTGAAACCCCTCTCCTTCTTCGAGAAAGAGGTCAATGTCGTTATGGTTCATTGTTCCGTGCACTCTCTGATTATTACATTCCCCGGGCCTTCATTCTTTGAAGAATCACGACTGATTTCCGCTCCACATACAAGGATGACTCATCGGGCCGGTATCGTCGCGGGCTGGGGATGATGGCGGCAAGCCGTGCCGCTTCCTCTCTTGTGAGCTCGCTGACAAGCTTGCCGAAGTATTTCCTGGATGCGGCTTGAACACCATACATGCCATCCCCGAGTTCAATAACATTCAGATATAATTCCAGAATTCGGTTTTTCGTAAGAGTGCGTTCCATCCACCACGTCAAGATCCATTCCCTGATTTTCCTCAGGGGGTGTTTTGATGGAGAGAGGTAGAGGTTTTTTATCAATTGCTGGGTAATCGTGCTTGCACCCCGGGCGGCCCGCCCTTGCGTAATATTTTTCAAAAGCGATTCCTTGAATTCAAACCAATCGAAGCCGCCATGATTCCAAAATCTGCCATCCTCGGCAACGACAATCGCGTTAATCGCTGTTGGCGCAACGTTGCTCAATCGGACCCACTCCTGAACCTTGCGGAACGATCTGTGTTCTTCACGTGCCCTTTGTGCATGAAGGCGCATGAATTCCGTTTCAACAGGGTTGTGTGACCGCAGGTTTTGAATGTCAGCAAACGGGAGGGTAAGAAGCTCGATTCCGAACCAAAGGAGAATCGCGCAGGCGACACTCTGCTTCCAGAACCGAGTAATCAAGCTCCGATGCGGTTTCGGATCTGATGCCTTCTTGCCAGCATTGAAGTCTCCTTCTGCAGAGTCTGTCACCTCGGCCTTCATGGTCAACAATTGATCGATTTTTTGACGCTGTCGAGGAACCCTTGCAGCATGATGGCAGCAGCCGCCGCATCGATTCGCTCTTTGCTGTTCCGCCGCCGCTTCTTCCCCATTCCACTGGCGAGTCTGTATTGATACGCGAGAGATGTTGTGAACCGCTCATCCCAAACGACCACTTCAAGCCCAAGGCATTCCTTCATCTCCTCAATAAATCTTCTGACCTCGGTTGCCTTCACCCCTTCTTCGCCTTTGAGGTTCAGCGGCATCCCGACGACGGCGAATTCAATATCCTCTTTTGCAACAATTTCTTTCAGTGTACTCCAAACGCTTTGGGAATTCTCCACCGTTGCATAGGCGCTGGCCAGAATCCGGAGTGGATCACTCACAGCCAAGCCAATTCGTTTTGTCCCGTAGTCGACTCCCAGAATGCGTTTTTGTTCCGTCATTGTCGCTCTTATCCCATGAACCGTTCAACATCGAGAATCCCTGGGACCTTTCGAATTCGGTCGATGAGGCGCACCAAATGCTCAGTGTTCTTCACGTAGAGCATGATCTGGCCATCAAACAACTGTCCCTTCGAGTCCATGTTGACGCTGCGGATATTCGTATTTTGGTATTTGGAAATGGCATGCGTAACATCGCTCAGCAACCCCGCCCGATCCTTGCCGGAGACATGAATGGCGACAAGAAAATCGGCCAGGCTCGATCCTGGCCATTCCACATCCACCACACGTTCGCTTTCGGCCAGCCTCAGAGAGACGATGTTCCGACAATCCTTCCGATGGATCTTAATCCCCTCGCCAATCGTCACAAACCCGACGATTTCGTCCCCGGGGATCGGGTTACAGCATTTTGCATACTGATGAAGAAAATTATCACTGGTGCCCAGAACAGAAATGCCGCTGGCAATGTCGCGGGCGGTGGAGACAAATTTTGAAAAGAGTGAACGTGCACCCTCTTTCGCGCGCGCGGATTCAGCCGCCTCCGGATGCCGGCTCCGCATGACCAATTGTTCGATCACGGCGTCCGCGTCGACACGTTGTTCAAGGACGGCAATGTAGAAATCATGGAGATTGTCAATCCGCATTGTATGAACGAATTTGAGGAGATCGTCGTCATTAATGCGAAATTTCTGTTTTTTGAGTTTTCTTTCCCACACATCCTTTCCGTCTTCTGATTGCTTTCTCTTCTCCTCCCGGATCCATTTCCTGATTTGTGTCTTGGCCTTGTGGGTAACGACGAATTTTTCCCAATCGGGGTTTGGGGTTTGATTCTTCGATGTGATGATTTCCACCTGATCGCCGCTTCGCAGGAGAGAATTGAGCGGAACAATGCGTCCGTTGACCTTGGCACCGATGCAATGCGAGCCGACGTTGGAATGGATCTCAAATGCAAAATCCAAGGGCGTGGCGTTCCGGGGAAGGATTTTCAAGTCGCCTTTTGGCGTAAAGACATAAATCTCATCCTGGTAGAGATTCAGCTTGAAGCTCTCCATGAACTCGCCGTCGGTGTCATCGGTTTTGTGTTCAAATATTTCACGCACCCAGTTGATCCATCCCTCCAGCTCTTTGTCGAGAGATGTCCGGTTCTCCTTGTAAATCCAATGCGCCGCGACTCCCTTCTCGGCAATCTCATGCATAGCCCTTGTCCTCACCTGGATTTCCACCAATTTCCCTTCCGGTCCGACCACCGTGGTATGGAGTGATTGATACCCGTTCTTCTTAGGCAGGGAGATGTAATCCTTGAATCGTTCGGGGATGGGCTTGTAGAGCTCCGAGATGACGCCATAGGCGATGAAACAATCATTATTATCTGTTGTGTCCAGAATGAACCGCACCGCAAAGAGGTCGTAGATTTCATCAAGAGGTTTGTTCCGACGCACCATCTTCTGGTAAATTGAATAAAGGTGCTTCGGCCGGCCTTCGACTTCGAGTTTCATTCCTTCGGTCTTGAGTCTTTTTTCGATCGGAGCGACAAATTTCCGGATGTAATGTTCGCGCTCTCTCCTCCGCGATTTTAACTGGCGCGCAATTTCCTCATACTCGGTCCGATGAATGTACTTGAAGCTGAGGTCCTCAAGCTCCCACTTTACTTTGGCAAGTCCAAACCGGTGCGCGAAGGGTGCGTAGATGTCCAGCGTCTCCTTCGCAAGCCGGAGTTGTTTTTCCGGCGCCAGATATTCCAACGTTCTCATGTTATGGAGGCGGTCGGCAAACTTGATGAGCATGACGCGAATATCGTTCACCATCGAGAGGAGCAACTTCCGATAATTCTCCGCCTGGGTGATCTCATGGCTGCGAAAAATATCGCTGATTTTTGTGGCCCCGTTCACAATATCGGCTACAGTCTCACCGAACTCGGCCTTGATGTCCTTGAGATCGATTCGCGTATCTTCCACTACATCGTGGAGAAGGGCCGCCGCTACTGAGACGTCGTCGAGGGGAATCTCCCGGGCAACCACCATGGCCACTTCGTAGGGGTGGTGAAAGTATGGCTCACCGGAAGCGCGGAGATCGTGCTTGTGGGCATCAACGCTCATGGTAAATGCCCTGGAAATCAGATCGACATCCACCGAGCGCAGATTCTTCTGGCAAACTGCGATCAGATCGTCAAGTTTCTTCTTGTATTGGCCAGTCATCATCACAACGAATCGCTTTGTCCTCTCCGTGATTGCTCATTCCCCCCTTCAAGCAATATAGGTAACCCCGGGGAATTGTCAAGAACGTTACGGTTTTACGCTTCCCATCAGCTCTTTTTCGAGCACTCTGATTCTCCCAATAGTAAGATGTGCACGCTCCGCCAGATGTTCCGGGAACGGGTCTTTCGTCAACGGAAGAATTTCGGCCAGGGCGCTGGAGGCACCTTCGCGTTTGTTCATTGCCATGTTCAGCGTCAGGAGTTTCAGTCTACAGACCAATTCGTTGTATCTGTTACTGCGCGCGTCGTTTGTGATTGCCTCCAAGAGCCGCCTGTACGCATCGATGGCCTCCGTCGGCCGCTGTCCGCGTTCGAGCGCCGTTGCCAGACCCCAGAGGAAAATCCTGTTCCGGGGATATCTCGATAGAGCGCGGTTCGCAACTTCCACGGAGCTTTCATATTCCTCGGAATCATTATAAATTCCCACAAGCGAGCTCATTGCTGCAAACCGATTGTACACGCCTTGATCCATGCATCGGCGCAACAGCGAGATCCCCTCTTCTCTGCGGTCCGGAACAAACGGCAGCCAGGTCAGGAACTGGATCCTCCGCGTCTTCCAGTAGTAGAACGTACCGATCCCGGCCAAGGCATCGACAAGAGTTGAATCAAGCTCAAGGGCCGTTTCGAAGCTTGAAGCGGATGACATCCCCAGAGTGGCAGCTGCGAACCAATCGCCTCCCTGTGCCCGCGTAAACGCCTCATTTCCGAGAGCTGTGCCAAGGAGAAGATGCAGCCACCCCGATTGCGGATGACGCCCGATAGCGGATTCACCCTTCGCTTTTGCCAGCATCATGAGCGAGTCGAATTCGGGCCCGGGAATAAATTCCTCGTAGTCCATCGCCATGGTCTGAATCACCCCGACTTCAAAGACGAATCCTGCCGGGTCATCGGGGTACTTCTGCGTTACAATCCGGAACACACTCCGTGCGGAATCATAATCATGTTGCAATGTCAAATCTATTCCGTGTCGCAGCAACGAATCCAACGCCGCGTCTCCGTACACTCCGCGGGAATTCTGTGCGTGCAGCAACAGTGACGGCAATGTTACAGAGAGTATGATCTGCAAGCGCGTCAAGATCTATTCCGTTCCAAAGAGCCTGTCTCCCGCGTCACCGAGGCCGGGAAGAATATATCCCCGCTTATTCAAGGTGCGATCGAGGGCGCACGTGTACACAATGATATCTGGATGTGCTTTTGTGAGCGTGCGGACACCTTCTGGAGCGGCGACCAAGCTCACAAATCGAATAGCGCGTGCGCCACGGCCTTTCAGATATTTGACTGCTGCTGTGCCGCTCCCACCGGTTGCCAGCATCGGATCCAGGACAAACACCATCGATTGCCGAAGATTTCTCGGGACTTTGAAATAGTAATCCACGGGCTGGAGAGTTTCTTCATTTCGAAAGAGTCCGATGTGTCCGACTTTCGCGTCTGGGATGACTTCCACAAATCCTCCCACAAGTCCCAATCCTGCTCTCAAGATGGGGACGAGGACGACCGGTTGGACCACCGAGTATCCGGCGGTCCTCTCCAACGGAGTCGCAATTGTTTTTCGCTTGATTCTCAGATCACGGGTTACTTCGTACGCCATCAGACTGGCGGTTCTGCGCAAAACCGCCCGGAACTGATTGCCTGGAGTGGTACGGTCACGGAGAATCGTGAGATCCCGTTTTACGAGAGGGTGGTCGATGATGATGAGGTTTTTCATGATCCATGGATTTCCTGAATTGATGACCGACGATCAACAACGGGTCCCAAAGGGGAGTGAACGGCGGGCTATAGATGAGATCAGAATCGCTGAATTCGTCCAAGGTCATTCTGTTTTGAATCGCCAGACTAAGGGTATTGGCCCGAAGAACCGCTCCATCCCGGCCAAAGACATTGGCTCCAAGGAGTCGGCGGGTGGAGCGATCGACAATTGTTATGATGTGTATTCTCTCATTCCCCGGAAACAGGGGCACCCGGGAATTCGCTTCGATCTCTGTCAGAACGGGGTCAAGTCCGGATTCTTCCGCTTCGGCAGAGCTTAAGCCAACGCGCGCAACCTCCATTGAAAACACTTTTACTGCAATGGCACGCAGGGCTCCCTTGAAAACCGACGAACCGCCGGCGGCGTTATGACCCGCCACGCGTCCCTGTCTTGCCGCAATTGTCGCCAGCGGACAATACATGAGTTTGTTATTGACCAAATTCTTGACTTCGCAACAATCACCGGCTGCATAAATTCCATCAATGCTGGTAACTTGCCTTTGGTCGGTCAGTATTCCCCGTTCATCTCCCAAGCGTATCCCAGATTCCAGAGCCAATTCGGTGTTTGGTTCAACCCCGGTGCATACGACAATAACATCGGCTTCAAACGAGGAGGATTCAGTCCTGACAGAGGAAGCAGTGCTGTCCTTCGTCGTCCCGATACTTTGAACGCGGGCACCCGGAACAAACGACACGCCATTCCCGGTAAGTTCCGCCGCGACCGCCTCCCTCGTTGTTTTCTCCAATCCCCACATAGGTTGCTCCCATCGGTGCAGCACGGTAACATGCATTGCACGCGCGGTAAATGACTCAGCCATTTCCATTCCGATGTAACCGCCCCCGATGACAACGGCTTTTTTCGGGTTCTCTGTCTCAAGGAATTTTCTGAGGGCTTTCGCTTCCTGGAAAGATTTGATGGCGAATACATTTCGAGCCTTTTCCCCTTCCAAACCCAACTTCCTGGGCCTCGAACCCGTTGCCAGAATCAGGCGGTCATATCGAACTTCCTGAATTCGCCCCGTTTGAAAATCTCTCACCTCGATGACACGTGCGGCAGCATGAATTTTTTCGGCATGATGAAGTGTACGTACCTTCACGCCTTTCTCCTTCTCAAACCTCTCCGGGGTATAGACGAGCAGGTCTTCCGCTATGCGCACCGTTCCACCCACATAATAGGGAATCTCGCAGATTCCGTATGAAATATGTTCGCCTCCTTCGATCAGGAGGACCTCGGCATTCGGGGCCGTTCGCTTCGCTTTGGCGGCAGCGGCAGGTCCGGCGGCCAATCCCCCGATTACTACAATGCGACCGTTCATTTCTTTTTAAAGGTCAATGTCAGCGGAACTCCGCGAAAGCCGAAATGTTCGCGGATCTTCTTTGATAGAAACCGCTTATAGGTTTCCGGCACGAGGGAAGGTTCATTCGTAAAAAACGCAATGACAGGGGGATCCGATTTGAGTTGTGTGATATACTTGATCTTGATCTCTTTCGGGCTCTTTGCCAGGGGCGGTGTTCGCTTGATTTCGGCGAGGAGGCGGTTGTTGAGCCGGCTGGTGCTAACACGCTTACCGCGTTCCCCATAGACCTCCAAGGCAAGTTCGATGGTTTTCGTAACGCGTTGCTTCGTTTGGGCAGAAATGAATACCATGGGCAAATAGTCGTACATGCCCAGTTTGTCGCGGATGGCCAGTTCAAAAGTGGTCGCGGTTTTCTCGTTCTTCTCCACCAAGTCCCACTTGTTTACCGCAATCAATGCCCCCAGCTTGCGTTGAAGCGTTGTTTCGACTATGTGAAGGTCCTGATGGTCTATGCCGCGGTCTGCATCCACGACAATGACTGCAACATCTGCCCTGTCGAGACTTTTAAGCGTTCGGAGAGCGCTGAGAAAATCAAGACTTTCAGACGTGCGTTTACGTTTCTTGAGTCCGGCAGTATCAATAAGAGTGATCTGTTTTCCATGGTACGTCAGTTCGGTATCGATCGGGTCCCTTGTGGTTCCTGGAATATCCGTGACAACCTGCCGTTGTTTGCCAAGGAGCGCGTTCACCAGCGAGGATTTCCCCACATTCGGCTTCCCCACGACAGCAATCCTCGGGTTTACGACTTCCGATGCCTCCGAATCATTCACCGGAAGGTCACCCGTCAGGAGATCCAGAAAATCGCCAATCTGGCGACCCCCGAGGGCCGAGAGTGCTATGGGTTCACCGAACCCCAATTCATAGAACTGGGCAGCCAGGGGCTCCCGTTTCTCGGAGTCGATCTTGTTCACAACCAAGTGAACGGGCTTTTTTGATTTGCGGAGAATGCCGGCTATTTCCTTGTCGAGCGGAATAGCACCGAGAAGGCCATCGACAACAAACACAATGCTGTCGGCTTCTTCTATTGCGATTTCGGCCTGTTCACGAATGGCCTTCTCAAAAACATCATCGGAGTCCGGAACATATCCGCCTGTATCGATGATTGTAAATTGCTTTCCAGCCCATTCCGCATCGGCATACTTCCGGTCTCTTGTGACTCCCGAGACATCATGTACAATTGCTTCGCGCATGCCGAGGATTCGGTTAAAAAGGGTTGATTTGCCGACATTTGGTCGGCCAACGATGGCGACAATTCCGGTAGGCATAGACTCCTTGTGTTGCAAAAATAGCCAAAAAACCCTGGATGTGCAACGAAGCGGCAGGGAGAAAACGTGTGCAATTCAGGTCAGGAAAGAGGAGATTTACGGACGGAAGCGAGATCAGAAGTCAGAAGTCAGAAGCAGACAGCTGAACGCGTGAATTGATATGCAGTTGTCGGGGCGGCGAGATTCGAACTCGCGGCCTCTTGGTCCCGAACCTCTTG
>JBBDYD010000136.1:0-13141 GCA_040901865.1 Bacteroidota bacterium
TTGGTTAGCAGTTATCCATCGTAACGACGTGCAATGAATGGATGTGATAAAGTAACAAAGAAGGGTCTGAAAAACAAGACAGGCAATTGTTCAAGACCTTTCGGTGCCGTTCACTGCGGCGTAAATCATCGTGGTTGAAATTTCGCTGTGCCTAAGCAAACGTGATACTTCCGCATGAGGCACGGATGACTACATGAGATATAAAGAGAAAGTGGAGGGGATTGATGCCGGTGAAATTGTTCCGGAATCTCACTTCGGGGAACATACTGTTTGAATCTCTGCGTGACATACCCACCTGAGAAAACAAGATCAGAACGTTTGGGCAATGCCTCAATCAGCCGGAATAGGTCTCGATTGATTGAGATCGGCCGGGGACGCATGGCTTTTACTGTGAATCCAAATGGACACAAACAAGCCTTGACGGCACAAACACAAAGGTCTTTGAGCAATTAAGGGCTTTTTGTCGACTTGTCCCCTCCGAATATCTCCGACCTTTAGACGGCTCCGCGACAATCAAGAACATTCTCAGAACGTTTCAATACCTCAATTTGACAATCGGGAGGAAAGCGAGTACCATATCTGCACGCCTCCGACCGGAGGCGTCGTACTTCGATTCGTAGTTCTGCGTTAAGGCCGCATGATTCTTCCAATGGCATAAAAAAGAAGGAGAACGACTACCATGGCAAAAGCAATCCGAGTTACATATTTCAAAACCAGAATTGAAAACAAGTCGGGCGCACTTTTGGCCCTCGTGAAGGATCTTCATGCAAAGAAACTGGGGCTCATAGCTCTGAAGGGGATGGCGCATGGTGGCGAGGGTGAAATTCTTGTTGTCGCGAAGGACCCTGAGGACTTGAGGGGGGCGTGGAAAGCCTCCGGCATTCTTGCCGAGGAAGGAGCAGCCTTCTATCTCAGCGGCGCAGACAAGACGGGGGCACTTGTTGAAAACCTCAATACTCTTGCCGGCGCGGGCGTCAACGTTGCTGCTGTTGAAGCAGTTTCAGCCGGCTTGAATTTTGGAGCAATTCTCTGGGTCGATCCGCAAGATCTTGATAAGGCTGCTCAGGCACTCGGCGCGAAGTAGTCACTGGACTGCTTCATGATCGGTTAAGGGAACCGTGAATGGTAGGACAGACGGTTTCTCACTTCAAGTCCCAAAGTCGCCGACGAGCGTTGTCGAGCGAGTCGTTGCGACTTTTCCCGAAGGGACCCCTTCGGGGGAGGATCCCGCTGTTTTCCAGCGAGGACCAAAACCATGGTCGGTTCAACTATTTCCCACTACAAGGTCCTCGAAAAGCTCGGTGAAGGTGGCATGGGCGTGGTCTATCGTGCCGAAGACACCCGCCTGAAGCGCACGGTTGCCCTCAAATTCCTCCCTCCCGAACTCACCCGGGACCCCGTGGCCAAGCAGCGCTTCATCCACGAGGCACAGGCGGCATCTGCTCTGCAGCACAACAACATCTGTGTTGTGCACGATGTGGATGAGACGAACGAAGGGCAGATGTTCATCGTCATGGAGCTCTACGAGGGCGAGGCTCTCAGCAAGAAGGTGGAGCGCGGCCCATTGAAGATCGACGAAGCCGTCGAGATCGCCATCCAGGTCGCCCAGGGGCTCCAGGAAGCGCACTCGCACGAGATCGTGCACCGGGACATCAAGCCCGCCAACGTGTTGACCACGTCCAGCGGTGTGGTCAAGATCGTCGACTTCGGATTGGCGAAGCTCGCCGGCGGTACTGTTCTGACGAAGAGCGGCTCCGCCGTCGGTACGGCCGCCTACATGTCTCCTGAGCAGGCGAGGGGTGAGAGAGTTGATGCCAGGACTGACGTCTGGTCTCTGGGGGTCCTGATCTATGAAATGGCGACGGGACAGCGCCCGTTCAAAGGGGAGTACGACAATGCGCTGATGTACTCCATTCTGAACGCTCAGCCGGAACCGATGACAGGGCTTCGGACGGACATTCCACTAGACCTTGAGCGGATCGCCGTGAAGTGCCTCGCCAAGGATCCCGGCGAGCGATACCAACACGTGGATGAGGTCCTGGTGGATCTGGTGCGGCTGCGGACAGACTCAAAGAAGAAGGGGGCGACATCAGAAGAACTCCATTCACGGAGCAAGCCCAGAAAGTCCCTGAAGCATGTGATGTGGTCGGTGAGCCTCTCACTGGCCGTCATCATCATTCTGGCCGGCTATTTCCTGTCGATCTGGACCCCGTCCAATCCGACACACAGCTCGGAATGGCAGAATTCCATCGCCGTCCTGCCCCTCAGGAATGTCAGCTCTGACCCGGAGCAAGAGTACTTCTGCGACGGCATGACCGAACAGCTGATCACCAACCTCAGCAATTTGCCGGGGCTGAAGGTCATCGCTTCACAATCCGTGATGAGACTCCGGGACAGCGAGAAGTCCCCGAAAGAGATCGGAGCCGAACTGGGGGTCGCCTACGTCCTGCAGGGCAGCATTCGCAGATCGGGTGGCATGATACGGACCGCCGTTCAGTTGATCAGGGCAGAAGACGGTTCTCACGTGTGGGCGGAAGACTACGACAGGGACGTGAAAGATGTGTTCTCTGTCCAGGATGACGTGTCTGAGTCCATTGCCAAGAAGTTGCTAGAGAGACTTTCCGACAAGGAACAGTCGGCAATCAAGATGACAAGGGCAGCGGACCCAGAGGCCTACGACCTCTATCTCAGGGCATCCTATCTCCTCCACCGTTATGAGCGGACGTTTCAATTCGATGACTATCGCAACGCTGAAGTGATGTTCAAGAAAGCGTTGGACCGAGATCCGGGGCACGTGCCGAGCATGATCGACCTGGCAGATCTGTACGGCACCTATCTGGATTTCGCCCAAACGCTCACCGAGGAGGAACGGAACACTATCACAGTGTTGCAGAAGCAGTATGCGGCCGATGCTCTGCGTCTGGATCCACATTCACCTGGAGCGTACCTCGTCCAATTGCCCTTTATGCAGCTTGAGTACACGAAGAAGGCGCTCGAACTCAACCCAAATCATGTCGGTGCCCTATTGAACTATTGCTTCATTCTCAGAACCAACGGCCTTCTCCATCAATCTCTTGAGTACTTCGATCGAGTGCAGGCCCTGAACCCCCTCCATCCTTGGGTGTATACGGGTCGGGGCCTGAGTTATTGGTATTTGGGGGAGACGGACAAAGCGATCGACGACTACGAGCGGGCACTGCAGATCGAGCCGAATGAGTACTGGACACATGTATGGTACTTGGACGCCCTCATCTGCTCGAAGAGGATCGATCAAGCTGACGAATGGTTGAAGAGGTGCCAGATCAAATGGCCTTCAGGCAGTGGTGTGTACGACCTGATAGCCCGGGAGGCCTGGTTGTTCGCAGCCAGAGAAGGCAAGGACGCCGCTCTCAGGACGTTTGAACGCCGCACGCAGAAAAACAACATCAACGACCAGATCGTGCTGTATTCCCTGCTGGGCATGAAGGACGAGGGCATTGCGTTGCTGGGGCGTCAGCAGAAGTCCAAAGCGAACGACCTGAAGAGTTCTCGGTATCTGATGCTCGCTCATTGGCCGGCCTTGGATGGTCTGCGTGACGATGTTCGCTTCAAGGAGATTCTGGCAAAGGAGAAAGAAAAGCACGCGCTCGTGCTCAAACATTATGGGATGTAGAACCACGCGCCGTCACAGGCGCATTGTCGCAACTACCGTTTGGTGTGCCTGACACCTGCTTGGAGGTCGTGGCGGGAGCCGACGACAGAGGTGCATATGATTGGATCAACCATCAATTAAGACAGGATCCTCGCCAAGCTCGGCGAAGGCGGGATGGGCGTGGTCTACAACCCGGCGCATTAGGCCGGGGGGCTGCTTTCCGCAGGTACTATGATTGGAATGAGAGGGTTTAGGATTTTTTCCGAACCATCCTTACAACAACAACCGCCAGGGAAATCACGCCGACAATCCCTGCCACAACAAACGCCCACGTGTTCGTTACCCGTGATTCGGCATTCATCTCAAACACTCCTACCTTTAGCTGATCATCTTTTACTTTCCATGTGACAAGATTCCCCTGGATGTTTGTACTGTTCGTTTCCAGCAAGAGTCCGGGAAGTTGAACGGAATTCTCATAAGTCCCGCTCGCCGTGCCCATACGATCTGACTTTCGCTGAAATTCGGAAAACAGCATTTCGAGATCGGATTTCAGCGGACGCACGGCTTTTGTGTCCAGGACTTCTTCCAGTATCTCCACAAAAAACTCACCCACGTCTTCATTGGCGTTTTTGTCCTCTTTGCCCCGGACCTCGACAAATGCAAGAAACCGTTCTTTTCCTTTCATGAGTTTCAGCACGGAGACCTCGGGTATATTCCGTTTTTCCACAATATTCACGAGACCTTCGAAGAAGTCTTCCCACTCATTCCGGTTGGACCATGCATGGATCCGCTCATCAAGAATCGAGTCCTGGGTGGTTCCGGAATACGCATACAGGTAGTGTTCAATCTCCTCCGGCGTAAGAACAGCAGTGATCGGAATATGGCGGAATTCATTGCGCAGGGAGTACGTTTCACGGAAATCGAAATAGGTATAGAACCATTGGAACCGCTTCGTGAGACGGACCTTCACATCGAAAACCGCCGTATCCGGAATTTCCGCGTATTCGCGCTCAAGATCGCTGGTGGTCTCGAATGGTTTTCGGGCGGTGTACTCATATCGGACCTTGTTTCCTTCGTCAACTGTCTTCCATTCGATCGTCCAGGAAGAATCTTTTGGAATGGGAAAAGCGGCATCGGGGAAGGACTTTCTGTCCCGCGTGAATGCCACGACTCGCTGGCTGGACCCGTCCTCGGAAATCGTAGTACGAACTTTAATCTCGAGACAGCCAGCGGCACCGAACGCGATAAGAACAATTGCAATCAGATGTTTCATTTGTCTTGTGCTCCCTGTGACAACAATGTTTCCAATTCTTTCATAAGTGATTTCCCTTCGGTCGCGAGAATTGTTCGCTCTTCCTCATCAAGACCGTCGTCGAACGTGACACGGGCAATATTCGGATAGCGTGTGGCAAGCCGGGTGAACAGATCGTCGGAGGATCCAAAAATGCCGGGGAGGATCGAACCAAGAATTTTCAGTTGATCTTCGCCCACACCAGCGGTGGTTCGTGGATTGCTCAGGAATGTTCGGATTTCCCCCGGAGTAAATATCTCACCGGATGGCATGGCGTAGGGTATCAGAGCCATGGCGTGCGGTATGGAGGCATCTCCTCTGACCTGCAAACGACGTTCAAGGGAAGAGGTCTTTAACGCGTCGCGGGTTTCCTGGAACACAAAAAGGCACGCCATGGTTGCCACGACTGTCGCCAACGCCGGCCGACCCCAGGAAAGTATTCGGTCAAGGATTTCAGTGTAGTCACTTCGGTTTCGTTGGTCTTTTCGGTCAACTCCTGCAAGGGCCCGCTCAATGAGAATGCGATCATTTCTCAGAGTCGGCGCAGCTGATCGCCCTGGCAAAAGCAGGTCGTCAATTTCGGATAATGCCTGTCGGATTCCGGCACAGTTGCTGCACGCTTCCAGGTGCGTCCGGACCGTAAAATCTTCTTCCGGTGTCAGCTCTCCTTTGCGATGCAGATAGAGAAGCGGCTTGATGTCACGACAGTTTTTCATTTTCCCTCCAGGTGCGCGTATGCTTCCCGAATGGCCTTGCGCGCGTAACTTAAATTCGCTTTCACGGTGCCGATGGACATTTCCGCGATCTCCGCTATTTCCTCGAGTGCGCAATCTTCAACGTCCCTGAGCATGAATACCAGCTGCTGTTTTGGCGGAAGGGTCTTTGCGATGAGCATGATATGTGCGGCCGCATCCTTTGCCTGGGCTTCCGTTTCCGGATTTCTTCCATCGGTTGGATCCGATTCTCCCATGAGTGTGTCAATTGGACGGAACATGCGTTGTCGTCTCGATTCCATTTTTAGCCGGTCGTAACAAAGACGAACCACAATCTTGTACAGCCAGGTTGTGAATCTGGCAGATTCGTGATAACGGGACAAATGTTTCCAGACACGGATGAACGCCTCTTGAACAATATCTCTCGCAGAGTCTTCATTCTGGATGACGTGAAAAGCGATTCTGTATGCATAGTTTTGATGTTTGTGCATGAGAGCCGTAAACGCTGTGAGGTCCCCCGACCGGCAGCGTTCAATGAGGGCCGTGGTTTCTGCTGTGTTTTGCCTGTCTTTGGTGGGTTCGCTCACGTGAATGTCTGCTATCAATGAAACGACGGGATGGATGAAAGGTTAAATCTCATTTCGCAAGGGTAGGCAAAATTGAGTCGAGGGGCAAACGTCGGAAGAGTGACTCACTCGAGATTGGCCCGCGCTTGGCCTTGGCCTCTGATTTGGGTGCAGCGCTCTTTATTATTGCTCGTTTCCTCTGAAATGATTATACTTTAATGTTCTCACCACATAAAGGGTTCCCCCAATGGCAAAACGAGGCAGAAGTGCAGTCAGCGGCAAATTCGTAAAGAAGTCCTATGCCAAAAAGCACAAGAGAACAACCGTCGTTGAGAAAGTGAAGAGACGGTCCAAAAAGAAAAAGTAACATGCCTTTTTCCCCTCTCCGAAAGTAATCAATACCAATTTTTCGGTAATGTCTCATTTCGGGAGGTATTCGAAACCTCTCTGTAACGCTTCTTTTTTCCCGGTGTTCTCCGTGGTTAAAAATACGAGCCCAGAGCTTAACCACAGAGAACACGCCTGCCCGACTGTGATAGTACCATGATCGGTCAAGGCGGGGAGTGGGCACACGCGCCCGAACGACTGTGAAGAACAATCATCGTTCAGTGGGGTGGGGAGCGACACAGAGACCTGACAAAGCAGATTGAAGAGTAAATTAAGACACCGCTTTGATGGAAGAAATCAAGCTCAGAAAAAAGGTGCTGCTGGTGGGCGACAAGGTGTTGCTGACGCCCGACCGCGATCAGGACCGTACGGAGCACGGATTATATCTTCCCCCGGGTGTGAAGGAGAAGGAAAAGGTCCAGAGCGGCGTGGTGGTGCAGGTGGGACCCGGCTACGCAGTTCCCAATCCGCAATTCATGGACCAGGAATCCTGGTCCACAACTCCGAAAGATCCCGCTAAGTACATTCCGCTTCAGGCCGAACCCGGCGATGTGGCGGTGTTTCTGCGCGACTCGGCAATTGAAATCGAGTACGAAGGGGCAAAATACTTCATCGTTTCGCATTCCTCGATTCTCATGCTTGTGCGGAGGGGCCCGTTCGAGGGACTTGAGCCCCGGGGCCAATGATGGGAGAGGGCGATCTGAGAGTGTTCTCGCACGAGAACATTCTCAGGCAGATACAATCCGCCGACTACCAAAACGGCTATTTTACGCTCGAATTCTACGCTTTGGACAACGGGAAACCCTCGAAGGAACCTACAGGGCGTGTTGCGCGGTTCTACTTATACCCGTCCGGAGGAACCCTCCGGGACGAGAATTTTCAACTGATCGTTTATGATTCGAGATTTGACACGTATCGCGGATTCAAGCTGCCAGAGAATCGAGAGTGAAGTGGGACAAATTCGACACTTGACATTCGAACTTCGACCATTGAACTCTGAACGAGTTCGTACTCATTAACCTTCAACCCTTAACCTTGAGCAACTCTCATGTATGACATCTTAATCCAACGAATGCGCGATGAAGTAACCAACCTCGGCGCGAAGGAATTGCGCACGCCTGAAGAGGTGGATGCGACACTGCCCAAGACGAAGGGAACAACTCTTGTCGTCGTGAACTCGACCTGCGGATGTGCCGCGGGGGCTGCCAGGCCCGGGTTGGCCCTTGCCTTGCAGCATGACGCCCGGCCGGACAATCTGGTGACGGTGTTTGCGGGTCAGGACCGCGATGCGACAGCCAAAGCAAGAGAATACTTCACGAACATTCCGCCCTCATCGCCCTCATTTGCGATGATGAAAGACGGCAAGTTTGTGCACATGGTGCACCGGTACCAGATCGAAGGTCATTCCCCGCAACAGATCGCTACTCAGCTTACCGCGCTGTTCGACAAGTACTGCAGGGAAGAGACCCAAAAAGCCGTTTAGTGCGAATACCGAATTCAGGTTCACACGCCGCCTGCCGTAAACGGCAGGGTGAACGTGATTGATCAACATCATAAGGAGGCCGTATGCAAGCATTGCGACAGTGTTGTCTTCTTGCCCTTCTTGTTTTCACTCCGCTCATCTCATTCTCTCAATTGGCGATCATTGGCAATATCGATGGCGCGTCGGCCGGCACGGGCTCGGTTGCGACCGGCACGTTTGCGGGTACGTTGAGCAGCGATCTCAAAACGCTCACGTATCAGATCACCTATGGAAAGCTCGAAGGCACGTTCCAGGCAGCTCATTTTCATTCGGCACTCACGGGCGGTATCGTTCAGGCGATCACGTTTACAGGGAACACCGCGACGGGTACGTGGTCGAACATTCCGGACAGTCTTTCAAAGCTCTTTTTCTCCGGAAATATATATGTCAATATTCACTCATCGACCGAGTCGGGCGGCGAGATCCGCGGCAATTTGTTTCCGCGTCAATTGGCGTTTATCATGAAGCTTGACGGCACGCAGGCTGGTACCGGCTCCGCCGGAAAAGGCACCGGGTACGCAACGTTGTCGGAAGGCGGTACCGGGGACATTGAATACAGGATCACATTTGCAGGGCTCACCGGAACCTACTCCCAGGCGCATTTCCATGCATTGCCCTCGACCGGCATCGTTCACGGATTCACAACACCGGACAGCGTCACCATTTCCGGAACGTGGTCGAATCCTCCCGACAGCGCATATTCGTTGTTTCTCCGGAATAACATCTACATAAACATCCACAGTACAACGAGTCCCGGTGGAGAAATCCGATCAAACGCCGTCCCGACGGGTGAGCTTCCGTTTATTGCCACGCTCGACGGAGCTCAGGCCTCAACCGCGTCAACAGCAAAGGGAACGGCGTGGGCTGTGCTTAATGCCGCAGATCTTAGCGTCCGGTACCACGCCACCTACGCGCAGCTTGGCGGAACATATCAGCAAGCGCATTTCCATACAAGAACGAACGCAAGCATTGTTCATGGGGTGAGCTTTGCCGGGAATGCAACCACAACCGGTCCGTGGACTTCATTGTCAGATGTCAATTTGCAAGACCTCGTCTCGGGAAGGATCTATCTCAACATCCACAGCACGACTTCTCCCGGGGGAGAAATCGCCGGTGACCTAATGTACTATGACGGCGTCATGGTGGCCTCTCTGGACGGTCAACAGGCAAGCACTGCTTCGAACGGAAAAGGTACAGCATGGTTGTATTTTGACGGTGATTCTGTGAGATACAGGATGACCATCGCAGGCCTCACAGGGACCTTCTCCGCCGCGCACTTTCACTACGGTCCGACCACAGGAATTCTCCAGGCGATCACCTTTAGTGACAGCAATGCAACAGGGGTATGGGGTGTTGCCGACAGCATGGTGAATGTCTTTGTGAGGGGCGACGTCTATATCAATGTCCACAGCAGCACATCGCCGGGCGGTGAGATTCGCGGTGACCTGAAGATCGGCCTCGGTCCGGTGACGAGCGTTGTTGACTTGGATCCGACCTTGCCGCAGGATTTCCGGCTTCTCCAGAATTATCCCAATCCGTTCAACCCCGCAACGACCGTGGCATTCTCCCTGACGAGGACGGAAAAAGTGACCCTTCGGGTCTACAACCTCCTGGGTCAAGTGGTTGCCACTCCGCTGAACGAAGTCAGAGGACCCGGGACTCATACGATCGTTTTTGAAGCATCCGGGCTTACGAGCGGAGTATATTTCTACAGGTTAGAGACAAGTACCGGACTGGTGGAGACGAAGAGAATGGTGTTGATACGGTAAATAACAGTAAGCAGTAGGCAGTAGGAAGTAGGAAGAAAGATGAAGCCCGGTGATGAGCCGGGCTTTTTTTTTGTGGTTATCGAGCCGATAGACGACCACTTCCGGCATCAGGGGAAAAAAAAGGGCTCCCGGTGTTAGAGCTCGATCCAATCCTGTGAATCCTTAAATTCTGAAAATCCTGATTCAGACCATATTGTGACCTAGTTGTAGAGAGCGCCTTGCTGAATCCAACGGGCTGTTCTTCTTATAAGAGAATCCGGTACACCCGATGCCTGCCATGGCCCGCCAAAGGGCATCCGGCCGACGATTCCAATCCCGCGCATTTCTCGAATGATCCCACTGTTGGTCGAATCCCCGGGAATCACCACGTTTGGTCCGTAATTAACGCCGCCCGCCCGCAAACCGGCATAAGTCGATTGATCAAAGCCGCTGACTGCGCTGGACCCAATGTGGCATCCGGAAATTGCGCAGCCGTAATTCAGGGTCGACCTGACTTCAGCGGCATACGACACATTTCCCGAAATAAATCCGGTGACCCCCAGAGCAACGCTGTTGCTGATCCTTGAACCGACGTTTACGCGGACTGCGAGATTTGCAGCGATATTCGGAAGTTTGACCCGAATCTCGCTGTCGTTCCAGCTGATAATTACTGCAGTGGAGCAATTAGCCAGAAGCACCTCGCTGGAAGCCTGCACCGGTCCGAAATTTGATCCCATGATTCGAATCGTGTCACCGACCGCGGCGGTGCTTGGACTAACGGAAAACACAACGGGGGGTTGGGTGGGAACGCTCGAACTCCCGAGATCCTTGCAGCCGAACAGGAGAGTTCCTGTCATGCCGGCGACGATGAATATCCGAAGAACACTATTCATGCGGAATTCCTATTGACAATGATGGACAAGGTAGCAAAAAAAGGATGCGTTGCCAAGATGAACATCTGCGCTGGCCCAAAAGTTTCATCTTGAGTCTCAGACTGGCGGAATGTACATTCATTCGGGATCGATGCAACCATCAAGAGAATGAAACCCAATGCAATCCATCAAGTCCTCTCTCGTTCATACAATCGCCCCGATGGGGGGGGATCCAATGGGTCCCCATCCAACCCTCATCCTCCTGCACGGCCGTGGCGCAAATGAAAATGATCTGCTGGGACTGACATCGTATTTCGATCCCCGTCTTCTGATCATCGCCGCCCGGGCCCCACTGGCGTT
The DNA here is from genome assembly GCA_040901865.1 of Bacteroidota bacterium. GTDB lineage: Bacteria > Bacteroidota > Ignavibacteria > UBA10030 > UBA10030 > JBBDYD01. Next base: position 11,091 of record JBBDYD010000136.1, read on the forward strand.
CCCTTACGGGGGGTACACGTGGTACGAAATCCTGAATGTTGGCACTCCGGAACCGGCCCAGTTTGCCGAGAGTTATGCCCGGCTTATCCAGTTTATCGACGATGTCCGCCGGCATTATCCAGTGGACCCCGCCCGGCTGTTCCTCATGGGATTTAGCATGGGGGCCGTGATGTCATACGCGTATGCACTTACAAAGCCTGAATCCGTTCACAGCATCATCGCCCACAGCGGCTACATTCCTGAAGACACCCCGCTCGTTTTTCAATGGAGCAAGCTTCAAGGGAAGGGATTCTTTGTCGCTCATGGCGAATCCGATCCGGTGATCGGGGTGCAGTTTGCCCGCCGCGCAAAGGAACTCCTTTCTGACTCTCCGGCGGACCTTCAGTACAAGGAGTATCCCATTCCACATACAATGAGTGAAGAAAGTGTGCTGGATCTGAGTTCCTGGCTCGGGACACGGATGGGGGACCGCTGACGGTGGGACAAAAGGGCAAAAAGAAAACAGAGACATCCGGGTTTGGCACGTCTGGGAGGCGAAGTCACGACGCTTCGCGCTTCTACAAGAGTCGGCTCTATAATAGTATTCGCGTGGAATCGCCGAAGGAACTCTCCCGTGAACCTGCCGGCGTGGCAGGTTTAAACCAGCTCTATTGTAAGAGCAGTGAGTCAATGACGGAGCTGTCTGACGGGAGCGTGCACCTGGTGATCACGTCCCCGCCGTACAACGTCAGCAAAGAGTATGATGCTGACCTCACCCTTGAAGAATATCGCGCATTCCTCCGTCGCGTCTTTCGCGAAGTGTTCCGTGTTCTTGCCACCGGAGGGCGGGTCTGTATCAACCTGGCCAACGTGGGTCGGAAGCCGTACATTCCGCTTCACGCCTATCTTGCCGAGGATATGATCGCACTCGGCTTTGCCATGCGGGGAGAAATCATCTGGAACAAGAGCAGCAGCGCAGGCCCTTCAACGGCCTGGGGAAGCTGGCAATCGGCCAGCAATCCAACGCTGCGCGACGTTCACGAGTATATTCTGATCTTTTCCAAGGGAGATTTCACGCGCCCGAATCCACACGGGAAGAGCACGATCACCCGCGATGAATTTCTGGAATACACGAAGTCCATTTGGACCTTTCCGGCAGAGTCGGCCAGGCGGGTCGGCCATCCGGCCCCCTATCCGCTTGAACTGCCCCGCCGCCTTATTCAGTTGTACAGTTTCGCAGGTGATGTGGTCCTTGATCCCTTTGCGGGAAGCGGAACAACGTGTATTGCGGCTTTCAAAGCTGGAAGGCAGTTCATCGGCTACGAAATCCATCCGCCGTACGTCGAACTCGCGAAAAAGCGGATGGCGGAATCCCTTGGGCCGCTGGTAGAGAAATAAACGAACGAATACGCGAGATCGCGGTTCTGTTCCTGAAGCTCTGAACCATCGTCTTCGGGGCCGGCTGCCCACATCGCCATAATGGAAGATGAAGTCGCCAAACAGTGTCGGTGGTTGACGCCGGATGAGTTTCTCGATTCGACGCACTCAGCAAGCCTTTTTACACACCTCTGACATTTCTGTGACAACTTCCGCTGTGGAGTGCAGTATCTTGATGACGAACATTATCAAGGAGGCGCACATGGCACAATTCACCAAAGCAGTTCTTCTTGTTCTCTTTCTTGCCGGGATCTCGGCGGCCGATGGGAAAACATGGAATCTCGTTCTCTCCGAGGGCGATACCCTCTTTCACTGCAAACTTCTGCATGTCAGCAACGGCATGCTGGTCTTCTCACAGGATGCCATTGACTCTGTTTCGATCGAATCGGTGGCCGCCGTCTTTCGTCAATGGGAAGGGAGTTTCTGGACGGGGGCGAAGTACGGAGCACTTGCGGGTGGAGTTGTTGGAGCAGTCATCGGCGCGGCATCGTACGAAGAACCGAGGCCGAAGTCGGACCCCAACGGAGGTTACTTTTCTGATCTTGATATCGGGTTCGGCACCCCGGCTCTTTCGGCTGTTGGCGCAGGGATCCTCGGCGCAGCCGGTGGCATATTCATCGGAGGGACCATCGGAG
>JBBDYD010000136.1:13241-29811 GCA_040901865.1 Bacteroidota bacterium
CATCGGAGCGTCCTCCGGCGGAGAGGATTCCTATGAGCTTTCCGGCAGGCCACAGAATGCGAGGGTCATGATTCTCAAGATGGTGATTGCTCAATAGCACTCGATACCAAGCCAATTGTCAAATCCGATCAAATCGTGGAAGTCCTTTTTGCGGGATATCTTCGTCCTCACGGGCCTCGGTATCGTTTTTCGAAATTTCAACGTTCTCTGGATCGTCGCAGGATCAGCTCTCACCGGGTGGATTTCCAGCCTTGTGTAGTACTCGTCGATTCACGTTGAAATCAGACAAAGAATCGGGTATCTTCGGTTCTCTAAAATATTGGCTCTCAGTTTCCTCCAAAAAGTCGCCCCACAATCAAAGAAAGTCGTATGAAACGATTGTCCGTTGCTCTCGTCGTCCTCACAACTCTTTTCACACTCCTTTCCTGTGTTCCGACTCCCGGTGCTGGAGACGAACAGCTCATCGAATCCCTCAAACCTGTCCGTGAACAGTTCGCTCCTGATCGCCGCGTTGCTGTGTTCACGGTGACTCCCGAACGTCAGGGAAACCTCGTTGTCGCAAAGGGAGAAGTAGACAATCCGGAGGCAAAAAGCAAAGCCCTTGAAGCTCTTCGATCCGTTGCAGGCGACGTTATCGACAGCATTGTGGTCCTTCCGGATCCGAAGCTTGGAGAAAAGACATACGGTATCGTGTCCGTCAGCGTTGGGAACGTGCGGAGCAAGCCGGGACATCCCGAGGAATTGGGGACCCAGGTGCTGATGGGAATGGTTGTCCGGATTCTAAAAGAGCAGCGAGGATGGTGTTATGTTCAGTCGCATGACAAATATCTCGGCTGGCTGGAAGAAAGTTCGATGAAGATCACGAACGAAGAAGGTGTTGCGGAATGGCTCCGCGCGCCCAAAGTGATCACGACGGCATACTTCGGTATCGTTCGACAGCGGCCCAACGTGAAATCTCTCCCCGTCACGGATGTCGTTCCGGGAGTTTTGCTGGCGAGGGGGCGTAAAAGCGCTCCATGGCAAGCGGTCAACCTTCCAAATGGACAGAGCGGGTTCATTGAATCGTTCGTAGTCGAGGACTATGCTGCGTGGAAACGTTCGAGGAAACTCAACGGCGAGAATGTCGAAGCGGCGGCGAAATTATTTGTCGGCGTCCCTTACCTCTGGGGGGGAACGTCTGCGAAAGGATTCGATTGCTCCGGGTATACCAAAACGGTTTTTCGCCTGAACGGATTGGAATTAAACCGGGATGCAAATCAGCAAGCGCTCATGGGGGAGGAGGTTCCTATCGGCAGGGATTTCAGCGGATTGAAGAAAGGGGATCTTCTGTTCTTTGGCAGGAAAGCGAGCGAGGAACGTCCCGAACGGATCTGGCACGTTGGGATATATCTTGGCGGAAAAGAATTCATTCATTGCGCCGGACGTGTGCGCATCAACAGCTTTGACGAAAGCGCCCCTCATTACGATCCGGATCGTTTGAACACTTTTGTTCGGGCGCGCAGAGTCATTGGCATTTCTTCGATTCCAGAAGTAGGGTGACCGCGTGCCGCTGATAAATGATCCGACCGCGGTTGGCATTTACCTCATTGTCCTCATTGGCCTCCTTCATTGGATTGCGCAGGCGAAAGTTCTGGCGCCGTTCTTCAAGTACCTTCCTCCTGCCATCTGGGTGTACTTCCTGCCCATGATCTCATCGAATACAGGGATCATTCCGCAGGCAAATGATGTGTACGACTGGATCCGCACCTATCTGCTTCCCTCCGCCCTGGTCCTGATGCTTCTTGCCGCCAACATTCCGGCGTTGATTCGCCTCGGTGGGAAAGCGCTCGCGACCATGCTGGCGGGCACCGTGGGTATCGTCACAGGAGCGATCATTGCCTTCGCAGCCCTGCACTGGTGGCTTCCACCGGAGTCGTGGCGCGGGTTTGGCGCGCTGACCGGAAGCTGGGTGGGTGGGAGCGCAAACATGGTGGCCGTCGCAGCAAGTGTAAACACTCCGGATTCCATGTTGGGCCCCCTGATTGTGGTCGATACAGTCGTCGGGTACGGCTGGATGGGTGTGGTGATTGCGCTGGCGGTTTTTCAGGAGAGAGTCGATGCACGCAATCGCGTCGATCGTACGATCGTGGAGGATTTGAACTCCCGGATGAAGGAGATCGATGTGGGGAAGCGAAGGCCGATAAAATTCGTTGACGTCACCCTGATGATGGCTATCGCATTCGGAGGAGGGTACGCGATGCTTCAGCTCGGCAAACTGTTGCCGGATGTCGGCGAAGTATTGAACTCGTTCGGGTGGGCGGTGATCCTTGCGACGGCGTGCGGCATTGCGCTTTCGTTTACCAGGGCTTCGGAGCTTGAGTTTGCCGGTGCATCCAACCTTGGAAGTTACCTTTTCTATTTTCTCCTCGCTTCGATTGGCGCGCGTGCCGACCTCCAGGGAATCCTCGACGCCCCGCTCTTTCTGCTCGCGGGGGTCATCATTATTGCGATCCACGCCTCGTTTCTCGCTGTCGCCGGCCGGCTGTTCCAATCTCCCATGTTTCTCCTGGCGACGGCGAGCCAGGCAAACATCGGAGGACCCGTCACGGCGCCCATTGTTGCCACGGTGTATCAGAGCTCACTTGCGGTCGTCGGATTGCTCATGGCAGTTCTCGGTGGGATCATGGGAACCTTCGCCGGCCTGTTTGTTGCACAGGTTTGCTATTGGATCTCGGGGTAGCCGCACCCTCGCTGTTTGTTGCGGGAAATGCGGTTGATTTAGACCATTGCGTCTCGTATCTTCAGAACTGAATGCGGTCAAGGGCAAGGAGGCCCATGGGCGATCATAAACAGATTCTTATTGTCGATGACGAGCCGGTATGGCTTAGGGTCCTGACGCAACTACTCCAAACCAAAGGGTACACTGTCAGGGAAGCAATGAGCGGCGCCGATGCCCTTAATACGCTCAAAAGCTATGAGCCGGATCTGATTCTTCTCGATGTCCGCATGCCCGATATGAACGGCTTTGACCTCCTCGACCATATCAAGAAGCTTCCCAAGCTGGCGAGCAAGCCGGTGGTCTTTGTTTCGGCAATGGATGATTTCCATGCGAAGAAGGTGGCGCGTGAACTCGGAGCAGCGGATTACATCCTGAAACCGATTGACGAGACGGAAGTGAACAATGTCCTCAAGAAGTACCTCCCCCTGTAACCCCCGTCAGCTCCGTTTTTTGATTCCGGCATGAGAACCCGTCGACGCCGATGAATATTATTCCCAACATACGAAAGTTCCGTGCCACCCTTGGTCCTGTCGAACAGGCGCAAATCGTCGCATCCACTGCGGTGGTGGTCGCCATGATCACCATCGTCATGGTACGGGTGTTTAGCGATTACAAACTCGGATGGTACGATTTCGTCAGCGTCATCACGGTCGGCATCTTCGGTTTTCTCATTGTCTATTTTACCCTGAACTACGGTCGCCTCCTGGAACAACAGAAGCAGGAAGTCATGGCCCTCAACGCGATCGCCGAAGCGGTGAACCGGGCCGTCGAGATCGGATACTTGCTCCAAAACGCCCTCCAGGAAGTACGCAATGTTCTCCAGGTGGAATTCGGATGGATCTACCACGTAGAGGGTGGAAAGCTTATCCTGAAGGCATCGCGCGGCGCGGAGGAGGGGGTGAGATTTGTCGTTGCTCCCGGGGCACAAGCAGAAGACCCGTCTCTCTACTGGATCCATTCCGCCCGTATTCTCCGGCATCCGGGAAAAAAAAGCGCCGATTGGCCGTACGGGGGAATCAAAGCATGGGCCTCCGTTCCGATCATGATGAAGGACACATTTTCCGGGTTGATTGTTGTCGGAAGCAAGGACAGGGATTCGTTCGCTGAAAAACAACTCGACCTCATGGCGGCCTTTGCCAATCAAATTGGAGTTGCTCTCGAAAACGCGGCGTTGTTCGAACGCCTGCGCCGCTCGGAGGAGCGGTACATGGATCTCTTTGAGCACTCGCCCGATATGTATCACATTGTCAACCGCAACGGCATCATCGTGAGTTGCAACCAAACCGAAGCTGACCGGCTGGGGTACCGCAAGGACGATCTTGTGGGTCAGTCGATCTACAAACTCTATCCTCCCGACTACCACGGGGAGGCAAAAAAGCACATTGATCAGGTTTTTGACCGTGGCATGGAAGTGACGGGCGTCGAGGAGCAGATAGTGAACAGTAGGGGAGAATTGATCGATGTCAGCGTCAGCACCTCGATTTTGTACGATGAGAATCGTCGCCCGGCCTTCATGAGGGCGGTGGCGCGGGACATCACGGAGAAGAAAAAACTGGAAGCGAAGATCATTCACGCGCAGCGGATCGACAGCATTGGGAACCTGGCCGGCGGAATCTCCCATGATTTCAACAACATCCTGACGTCGATCCTGGGCTCAACGGCAATCATGAAGCGCAAAATGAAAAAGGGGGACACCTGGTATCGGTTCGCTGACATCATTGAAACGGCGGCAAAGCGCGGGGCAGCGCTGACCCGCCAGCTCCTGACATTTGCCCGGAAAGGCACCGTCCAGTTCAAGCCGGTCGTCGTTAACGAAATCGTCGATGAGACCCTGGATCTATTCGAACGGAGTATCGACAAAACATTCTCCGTTCGAAAGGAGCTCAGCGAAGATCTTCATGTGATCAACGGTGACGACGGTCAGATCCAGCAGGCCCTTCTGAACCTCCTGATTAACGCGAGAGACGCTATGCCGGACGGAGGGGTGATCACCGTGAGAACGAATAAAGAAGAATACGAGCCGAACCGCTCGAATATCATCGGGGAACAACGGACCGGAGAATTTGTCGGCGTCACCGTGCTGGACACGGGTGTAGGGATGGACCGGCATACCCGTCAGCACATTTTTGAGCCCTTCTTCACAACCAAGGATCAGGGAAAAGGGACGGGATTGGGTCTGTCTGTTGTTTATGGTGTCGTGAATTCTCATAACGGATTTATTACGGTGCAGAGTGAACCCGGACACGGTTCGGAGTTCTCGTTATACTTTCCGATCATCATTGAGGGTGGAGCGGTCGGACGCAGAGCAAAGTATTCGCGACTTCCGAGGGGGAAGGAAAAAATTCTTGTCGTCGATGACGAAGAGCATGTGGGAGAAGTGATCGGCGGAATGCTGAAGAACCTGGGATACAAAGTATCGGTTGCGACGAGCGGGCACGACGCGATCTCGCTGCTCGAATCAAAGAAGCGGTATGATGCCGTTGTACTGGATATGAACATGCCTGAGTTGGGGGGACGTGAGACGTTCTACCGCCTGAAAGAACTTGATCCCGATCTCCGCGTCGTGATCTCGACCGGTTACACAAACACCAGCATCGATGGAACCCCCCTCCGCGATTCCATCGACGGGTTTCTCCAAAAGCCTTATCAACTGGAGGAACTTTCGAAAACGATGCGAGAGGTGTTTGACCGTCAAACCTAACTCTGTGCCGATGGAGTCCACTCCGTGGAACCCATCGTGATTCGACCGGACAGGGACTCTTTTGTATGCCCGGTTGTTGTTCATCCTCCCCGCTTCCCTTGCAACTCCCGAAAATAATCGGTACCATGATTTCGAAAAAGAGCCACCAATTCCCCGAAATTCTGTTCCATGATGACCCTCGAGTCGTTTGCCGCTGAATTAAAGAAAAACCGGATCGAAAAACAGGTCTCGTTGATGGATATTTCTGCGTCGACGCGGATCAATCTGAAATTTCTCGAGGCCCTCGAGGAGGGGAATTTCGCGATGTTGCCGCAGACCTATGTGCGCGCGTTCATCCGGGAGTTCGCCGACGCGGTTGGCCTGGATCCCAAAACCACGTTGAAGAAATACGATGCGATCCACGAACCCCGCCAACACAATGACAAAGAGAAAGAAAGTCACGCTGCACCAACTCCGAAACCAACCGTCCCCGCTGTAAAGCAGGATGTTTCTTTGAAACCGGTACTGGCGTTTGCGAGGCAGAATGCCCTGTTTGTCGGATTTGTCCTCGTCGTGGCGGTCCTTGTCGTGTATTTGTTCCGCCAAACGTCCGATGCGAATCCACCGTCGAACATTGCCGAAACACCGTTTGATTCGGTAGTCCGGGAGAATGCGGCGGCTCAACCCAGGGAAGAAGCGCCCATTTCACTGCCCGCCGTCACACAAGCCGCGGCGGTCGATAGTCTTTCGCTGGTCATGACGACAACGGACTCCGTGTGGATGACCATCACGATCGATGATGCAAGAACCCTGGAATATCTGTTTCCGCCGGGACGCAAGGGGATCTGGACGGCAAAAGAATCATTTTCGCTTACCATGGGGAATGCCGGGGGTGCTGCATTTGTCCTCAACGGGAAAGATCTGGGACCTCTCGGGAGGCCGGGCGCGGTGATTCGCAACGTCCGGGTTTCAGCGGCGAATCTCAACACCCCCTGAGGTGTCTCGGAGAGGATATGCCGGTTGAACGCCAACGGGAAACCGCCTCACGGCGTGTTGAGCGTCTTTGCGAAGAGATTCGCGACCATGACTACCGCTATTATGTCCTGGCCCAACCCACCATCTCCGACGAATCCTACGATCAACTCCTGCGGGAACTTACCGACCTCGAAGAACAATACCCCGAGTTACGCTCAGACGACAGTCCCACACAGCGAGTGGGCGGGCAGGTCACCAAGGAATTTTCCTCCGTTACCCATGATGTCCCGATGCTCAGCCTCGCGAATACCTACAACGAGGAAGACGTGCGGGATTTTGACCGGCGAGTCCGATCGGGTCTTGAGAATGCTTCATACCGATATGTGTGTGAACTTAAGGTTGACGGCGTCGCGGTGAGTCTTCAGTACCGTGACGGGCTCCTCGTTCGCGGGGCCACGCGGGGCGACGGTACCCAGGGAGACGATGTGACGGGCAATATCAAAACAATTCGGTCAATCCCCCTCCGTTTGCGGGAAACGCAAAAATCCATCCGAGAGATGGAAGTACGCGGGGAAGTCTTTATGGCGCGTCGGGATTTTGCGGCTATGAATAGCGAACGGGAACGCAACGGTGAGCGCACGTTTGTCAATCCACGAAATTCCGCAGCAGGCACGCTGAAGCTGCAGGACCCAAAGGTCGTGGCCAGGCGTCCGTTGCAGTTCATGCCGTACGCGCTCCTTGCGGACAACCGGGGACTGAAGAGTCATTATGAAAACCTTATGATTCTCAAGGACCTGGGTCTTCGTGTGAGCGGGCACACGCGACTCTGCAACACAATTGAGGATGTTATCAAGTTCTGGAGGGAATGGGAACGGCAGCGCGAAGAACTGGAGTATGACATCGACGGAGTTGTGGTCAAAGTGGATTCCCTTGCACAGCAATCCATCCTTGGAGCGATTGCGAAGAGTCCCCGGTGGGCAATCGCGTTCAAGTTTGCAGCGCGTCAACAACAAACAGTGTTAAAGTCGATTCTGCTCCAGGTTGGCAGGGTTGGAACGGTCACCCCGGTTGCAGAACTGGAGCCTGTGTTTGTCGGCGGGACAACTGTTTCACGTGCGACGCTGCACAACGAAGATTATATCGGGGAATTAGATATCCGTCCGGGCGATGTTGTGGTGGTGGAAAAGGGGGGAGATGTCATTCCCAAAGTGAGCGCCGTCGTTCGGGAGAAGCGAAAACCAGGATCGCGACCATTCCGCATGCCGGCGGTGTGTCCTGAATGCGGATCGCGCATTTTCCGGCCGGCCGATGAAGCGAATTATTACTGCGTGAACACCGAATGTCCAGCCCAGGTTCGTGCTAGAATCGAGCATTTCGCGCATCGCGGGGCAATGGACATCGAAGGGCTCGGCGAAGCGGCGGTGAATCAGCTGGTGGAGGGAGGATTTGTAAGAAATTATGCCGATATTTATGATCTCAAGAAGCGGAAGAAGGAATTGGTTGAACTGGAGCGATGGGGGGAAAAAAGTACGCTGAACCTGCTGGAGGGTATACAGCATTCGAAAGAACGGCCGTTTTCAAAGGTTCTTTTTGCATTGGGAATCAGACACGTGGGCTCCGGAGTCGCACAGTTGCTTGCAGGGAATTCCGGAAGCCTGAACGCTCTCATGAAGGCCTCTGCCGACGATTTGAATGCCATTCAGGGTATCGGACCTCAGATCGCAGAAAGCATCGTCAGGTTTTTTGGCGATGCTCACAACAGGGCGTTGATCGAGCGCCTCCGGAAAGCAGGTCTCCGGTTCGAGGAGAAGCGTGAAAGCACCGGGAAATCTTCAGCTCTCGCAGGAAAAACCCTGGTGCTCACAGGAACCTTGGAAGAGATGAGCAGGGATGAAGCGCGTGAGCGAATCGAAGCAAAAGGGGGACGCGTGGCTTCCAGTGTCAGTAAAAAAACAGATTTTGTCGTTGTCGGCAGTGACGCCGGTTCCAAACTGGATCAGGCGAAACGCCTTGGAATAAAGATGTTGTCAGAACAAGAGTTTCTTACTCTCTTGAACAAATGATTAACTCACAGCCAAGGGGATTCGTATGAACACCTTCTCACGGTTTCTCGTTCTTGTCACCCTCGCAGCGTTCGTCGTTCCGGCGCACGGGCAAATGCGCTCGAACAAATTCGGCGTAGGCGTCAGCGGATCGTACTTTCTGCTGCAGTCGGATTTCGATTCCGCGTTGCCTTCGTTCGGCGGCGGCGTGGATTTCAGCTATTCCGTGATCGAATATATGAGCATCCGCTCATCCCTCGGTTTCGGATTCCTCCAGGCAGAAAACACCGCCGGCGGTCCGACGTTGAATTCCACCCTGATCTTCGCCAACTTGTACCTGACGGCGGATCTTTCACCGAATGGTTCGTTTAATCCGTTTATCTTTGTTGGCGGAAGCGGAATGTACATCGATGCGAGGACCGGTGACGGGACGGCTCTGCTGGGCGCCGGCAACAAGCCGATGAAAGGAACGGTGGTCGGCGGCGTGGGATTCGATATCTTTGCGAGTGAGTTTCTCTCGTTCACGGTGGCCGGGGAAATGGGATTACCGGTGACGGACAAGGTCGACGGCATTCAACTCGGGACGAAGAAAGATTCGTTCCAGCGGATTTCGCTCGGGATCAAATACTATTTCTTCGATCAGGATTTCATCACGCGCATGTTGAAGGCGCTTGAAGACAGATACAAGTAAGCTCGATGTTTAACGGCGCCCGGCTCCGCGTGGGGTTACTCTACTCCCGGATTCATTTCCGGAAGATCGGTGAGCCGGTGATCCGGTTCACCGAATCGGTCACGCAGGCAAAACGCGCGCTGGTTATTCTTCCGGATGCGACGAAGGATATTACCTCCGTGCAATGGATCGTGCGGAATCTTGCAGAACGATTTGCCGACGGAACGGTGACCGTGATGGCCCGGAACGAACAGGCCGCCTGGCTCAAAATCGAGAGCGGCAATGTTCAGGTTCTGCCGTACTCGCAGGAAGATATCAATACATGGTTCATCCCCCGGCGGGAGTTGCTTGGAAAAATGAAAAGAAGTACATTTGATGTGGCGTTCGACCTCAACGTCGGCTTTACGCTGATGAGCGCGTTTCTGTGCCGCGAATCCAAAGCACCGTTGCGTGTGAGTTTTGCGAAGTCGTTTGCCGATGATTTCTTCAATTTTCAGATTAACACACGATCCACGAACAGTCTGGCAGTTGCCTATCGGAACTTCATGCGCTGCCTGGAAATGTTCTAACGCCATCCATGCAATTTGATATCAAGAAAAACGGAGCTGCAACGGTATTCAAGCTGAAGGAACGAAGGCTCGACGCGAATATTTCTCCCGACCTGAAGGGGGAATTCCTGCTGCTGTGCGACGGCAAAACGTTGAATCTCGTTCTCGACCTGTCCGATGTTGAATTTTGCGACAGCAGCGGGTTAAGCGCCCTGCTGATCGCTGAACGGAAGATGCGCGAACAAGGAGGAGTGGTGAAACTCGCAGGCCTCCAGAAAAAAGTTCTATCCCTTATCAAAATCTCCCACCTCGACCGCGCGTTCTCGATTTACGATACGGTCGCAAAAGCCGTCAAAGCGTAACATCTCGATCCGCAAGTTCGGCATCATTTCCCAACCATTCCAGGTATGGGCTTTACCACGCTTGACTACATTATCGTAGCGCTGTATCTCACCGCCGTTGCCGCGTTTGGCTATGCGTTGGGCGGCAAGCAGAAGTCCGCCCAGGACTATTTTCTAGGCAAAGAGTCCATCCCCTGGTGGGTCGTCTGTTTTTCGATCGTAGCCGCTGAGACCAGCACCCTCACCTTCATCAGCATCCCCGGCCTGGCGTATCTCACGAATCTGAACTTCCTCCAGGTGACCATGGGCTACCTCCTGGGGCGGATCGTCATCAGTATGGTGTTTTTGCCGGCGTATTATCGGGGCGAATTGTCGACAGCGTATGCCTTCCTCGAACGCAGATTCGGAGTCAGGACACGGCGGTTTGCGTCGGTTGTGTTTCTGTTTACCCGCCTTGCTGCAGACGGCGTGCGCCTGTTCGCGGCCGCAATTCCGCTCCAACTGATTGCGGATATCAGCTATCCGGCTGCCATTGCCGTGCTCGCGTTCGTCGCGTTCTTTTACACATTTGCGGGGGGGGTGCGGGGCGTTATCTGGGTGGACGCACTGCAGATGTTCATTTACCTCGGCGGGGCCATTGTCGCCGCAATCCTTCTCGTCAGCGGACACGAAGGCGGCTGGGACGGCGCAACAGCCCTTGCCTCGGCAGCCGGAAAATTCGAGGTGTTCAACCTTGAATTCGGATCCGACTTCTTCCAGCGACCCTATACCCTGCCGGCGGGGATCCTTGGCGGGGCGTTTCTGTCAATGGCGTCACACGGGACGGATCAGCTCATCGTCCAGCGTGTCCTTACGACAAAATCCCTCGAGGGAAGCCGGAAGGCCCTGATCGGAAGCGGCGTCATTATCATTGCCCAGTTCGCTGTGTTCCTCACGGTCGGCCTGCTCCTCTACGGCCACTACAATGGAGCGTCGCTCGCGGAGCTTGGTCTCCAGAGAAGCGACGAGATTTTCCCCAAATTTATTATAGAAGGATTGCCGCCGGGAGTATCAGGATTGATTATTGCCGGGTTGCTGGCGGCGGCCCTTTCCACGCTGGCGGGATCGATGAGCTCCATGTCTTCATCCATCGTTCTCGACCTTTACAAACCGATGGCAGGCGTGGTCATGGATCAGGCACGCGAATTAAGGCTCTCAAGGATCCTCACAGGAATCACCGCTCTGTTCCTCGTAGGAGCAGCCGTTTTTTTTATGAATACAAGTCAAACGGTCGTTGAACTGGCGCTGAGCATTGCATCGTTTACGTACGGGGGCTTGCTTGGCACATTCCTTCTCGGCGTCCTGTTTGAACGTCCGACACAGCGGGATGCAATTGCGGGATTTGCGGCAGGAATTGGTGTCATGATCGCTGTGATCTCCCTTAAACTCGTTGCATGGACCTGGTTTACCCTGGTCGGAGTTTTGGTCACACTGCTCGTAGGCGGACTATTGAGCCGCTTCGGCCCGCGTTCACCCGCGCCGGGATCATGAAACGCGCCAGGCTCAAACAGACATTCCCTCCGGAACATCCCCGTACTGCGCTTTCCCGACAAATGAAACAGTATTGCGACTTTCTCCTCATGGAAAAAGGGATCGCCACAAATTCCTATGTTTCGTATTGCCTGGATCTTGAAAAGTATGCCGACTTTCTGGAAAAGGAAAAGATCACAGACGCCGCAAAAGTGCGCGATGAAACTGTCGGAAAGTTTCTCAGGAACCTGCATGCAGGATCGCTGTCTCCGCGTAGTATCGCACGGGCGCTCTCGGCCATCAGAGGATTTCATCGGTACCTCGTGGGCGAAGAACAAGCCGACGATGACCCGACACAGACAATGGAACCTCCCAAAAAGGCAAGAACGCTTCCGGGGGTCCTCAGCATTGCGGAGGTCGAAGCGATTCTGCAGAAACCCGATATTTCTTCGCCGCTTGGTCTCCGGGACAAGGCCATTGTGGAGACCCTCTACGCAACAGGAGTGCGTGTATCGGAATTGATCGGGCTCCGGCAGTCACAGCTTTTGTTTGACGAAGAACTTATTCGCGTGTTTGGAAAGGGATCGAAAGAGAGGCTCGTTCCGATCGGACGATCGGCCATGAAGTGGGTCCGGCGGTATCAGAGCGGGCCACGGGGAAAGCTCGCCACGAAAGGGAAATCCCGCGATACGCTCTTTTTGAATGTGCGCGGCGGATCGATGTCCCGCATGGCAATCTGGAACATTATCAACCGGTATTCCAAAGAGGCGGGAATCAAAAAACCAGTACATCCGCATACATTCCGCCATTCCTTTGCCACGCACTTGCTCGAAGGAGGTGCTGATCTAAGGGCGGTTCAGGAGATGTTGGGGCATGCCGATATAGCCACAACCCAGATCTACACGCACGTTGATCGCGAGTATTTAAAAGAGGTTCATCGGACATTTCACCCCAGGGAACGACGATGACAATTGGGCAGGCGAGGAAGATTGCCCTGGTGCTGCCGGGGGCGGAGGAGAGGGACCATCGCGGGCATCCGTCGTTCCGCGTCGGCAAGAGCATTTTTGCAACCCTCTGGCCCGATAAGAAGATGGCGGTCCTTAAATTGAACGTGGCCGATCAGCAGGACCTCATCGCGCAATACCCGAAAGGATTTTCCCTCAATTCCTGGTCGTCGCAAGGATGGACCAATGTGCATTTGAACCACGTGACAAATGCGCTCTTTCGTATATTGATCACAGACGCGTGGCAGAGCGTTACGGTGAAGAAGAAAAAGGCAGGCGCATGAATCAAAAAAACGAGGAATCATGAAAGCGAAAGTATGGAGTGCGTTTGCGTTGCTGGGTCTGATCTGGGGATCGTCATTCCTTTGGATCAGAATTACCGTTCAGGATACGGGGCCGTTCACCCTGGTGGCGCTCCGGCTTCTGTTTGGTCTGGCCGGCATCGCCGGGATCGCCATCTGGAAAAAGCAGGCATTTCCCCGCGACCCCAAAACCATTCTGGCATTGGTGGTCATGGCAATCCTGAATATCGCACTTCCGTTCACGTTGATCTCATGGGGTGAAATCACCGTCGAATCCAGTCTCGCGTCCATTCTCAACGGAACGGTTCCGCTCTTCTCGATCGTCATCGCCCATTTTTGGCTTCATGACGAGAAGATCACGATTCCGCGAATCCTCGGTCTCATACTGGGGTTCTGCGGCGTTGTGATTCTGGTGGGACGGGACTTCGATGTTGAGGCGCTCGGAGGGAGTTTCCTCGGGCAATTGGCGATCATCACCGCGTCTGTGAGCTATGCCGTTTCCGCTTCCTACGCGCGAAAAAACCTCAAGGGACAACCTCCCCTCATGCAGTCGATGGTCACACTGCTTGTGGCGGATCTTATCATCTGGGCATCCCTTCCGGTCGTCGGTGCCGTTGCACCATCGCTCAATGCCCCCAACCATTTTCCCACTCTTACGATTACCTGGGTCGCAATTGCCTGGCTTGGCCTGCTCGGATCTTGTGTGGCATTTCTCCTCTTCTTTTACTTGCTGAACCACCTCGGCGCCACGCGGACAACGATGGTAACATACATTTTTCCGGTTGTCGGTTTAGTGCTTGGGATTGTGTTTTTGAACGAACCGATGGATTGGAGACTGGGGATCGGGTCGGCGCTCATCCTGAGCGGGATCGTGATCGTGAATCTGAATCCGGGTCTTTTCGTTCGTCGCCGGCAGCCGGTTGGTGCGGGGACCCCGGGGGATAAGTCCTAGATCGAGGGGGCGTTATGAGCAGGAATACGTGCGAACACTTCCGTCACACCTGAACGTTCTTCCATCCCCCCCTCGTGAACAACCATAAGGTAAACAACCCGACGGACGTCTCCGCAATAAAAATCGCCCAGAACACGCCGGTATAACCCATCTCAAGTGTTTTTGCCATGAAGTAAGAAAGCGGGATCTCGATAAGCCAGAAGAAGACAAGGTTGATCTTCGTCGGCGTAGAGGTGTCGCCGGCACCGTTAAAGGCCTGCACAGCAACCATCCACCAGCCGTACACAAAGTATGAATAAGAAACGATGACCAGCCACTTTCCGCCGATGGTAATGACTTCCGCGTCATCTGAAAAAAGGCCGACGAGAGATTCGCTGAAGTTGAAATACACGACCGCAACACAAACCAGAAAAAGCATATTCCAAAAACCCGTCACCCAGACGGAGCGCTCGGCCCGGTCGGGTTTTCCGGCGCCGAGGTTCTGACCGACAAGCGTGGCAACGGCGTTCGACATTCCCCAGGCCGGCATCATCGTGAACATCATGATGCGCAGCGCAATGGTCGCGCCGGCAACCGCCGCACTGCCAAACTCTGCAATAATGCGCATGACAAAGATCCATGAGGTCATGGCAACGATCATCTGTCCGATTCCCCCCAACGATGTTCGAAGGATGCGGCCAATGACGTTCCAATCCACCCTCAAATGAGCACGAACAGACCTCAGGTGTTTTCCGCCTCTAAATAACACCCAGAGTTGGGCCGCCACGCCCACACCTCTCCCCAGGTTCGTCGCAATGGCCGCTCCTTCGATCCCCATTTCCGGAAATGGTCCCCACCCGTAAATGAGAGCAGGATCGAGGATCAGATTCAGCCCGTTCGCGAGCCACAGGACGCGCATGGCGATCGCTGCGTCTCCCGCCCCCCGGAAGATCGCGTTGATGATAAAGAGCAGCATGACGACGACGTTCCCGCCCAGCATCCATTGCATGTAAGGATACCCGTGTTCGAGGGTCCAGGCATCTGCTCCCATAATGGCGAGCAGATCACGGGCAAAGAAAATTCCGGCGAAGGCGAAGGGCACGGACACAAACATGGCAATAAGGATCGCCTGGACGGCTGAGATCCCGGCGTGGTCGTAGTCTTTTTCCCCGATCCTGCGCGCGACGACTGCGGTGACTGCCATGGCGAGACCCATCGCGACCGAGTACAACAGAAACAGGTATGTTTCAGTCAGCCCGACGGTGGCCACTGCCGATGCGCCGAGGGTTCCTACGAAATAGATGTCCACGACCGCGAAGGTGGATTCCATGATCAGCTCGAGGATCATCGGAACGGCGAGAAGGAACACAGCCCTCCCCATGCCGATTTGTGTGTAATCGGCCTCGGTTCCCCGTATGGCATTCTTGAGATCCTGCCAAAGAGCCCTACCCCGGGATTGAACCGGGGCCGGGTGCTGTTCTGCTGTTTGTTCCTGAGGTTCCATGACGTTCACTTCAAGATTCGAACTTCGGCGCTTATCGGGGAGTGACGAGGTTGTCAGGTTCCGGAAGCAGGAAGGTCGGCGTTGTAGATTTGTTAGTACACCAAATTTTGCGAAAAGTTACTTTTTGTTATACGCTTCTTTAAGGACGTTGAGGTCGATCTTCCGCATCTTTAGCATTGCTTCCATGACCCGTTTGGCTTTCAAGGGATCCTTGTCCGTCAACATCTGGTTCAGGACAACAGGTACCACCTGCCAGGAGAGGCCGTATTTGTCTTTCAACCAGCCGCACATGCTTTCTTCTCCGCCCACGGTGAGTTTCCCCCAGAAGTGATCCACCTCTTTTTCCGTCTTGCAGTTAATAACGAACGAAATGGCCTCCGTAAATTTGAATCGCGGTCCGCCGTTCAATGCCACGAATTCCTGCCCGTCGAGCCGGAACGTCGCGACCATTACCGATCCTTTCTGTCCCGGCCCTGCTTCTCCATAGCGTGCGATGCTGCCGACCTTTGTTCCTTCTGAACCCCAAATGGATGAAAACACAGAGGTATAAAATGTCGCAGCCTCTTCGGCCTGGTTGTCGAACCACAGGAACGGCGTGATTCGCCCCCGCACCCTGCTTTTTGGACTCATTTTTGCCGCCTTTTTCCTTCCCATGAGTTTCTCCTTGATTTACACTCCGAAAAAGAAATAACCAACGCCGAACGCCCAACTCCCAATGTCGAATTTGGTTTCCTGTCTTTCTCCGTTGGACATTCTAAATTGAACGTTCGCCCGCCCCTTTCGAGCATTAATTGGGCCGGGGACATTGGACATTTTTTTTACTCTCCGAAAAAGAAATAACCAACGCCGAACTCCCAATGTCGAATTTGCTTTTCTGCCTTTCTCCGTTGGACATTCTAAATTGCCCGCCCAACCGAACGTGAATGAAACTCATGCGGTCGTTTGGGCGGGGACGTTCGCCCGCCCCTTTCGAGCATTAATTGGGCCGGGGACATTGGACATTTTTTTTACTCTCCGAAAAAGAAATAACCAACGCCGAACTCCCAATGTCGAATTTGCTTTTCTGCCTTTCTCCGTTGGACATTCTAAATTGCCCGCCCAACCGAACGTGAATGAAACTCATGCGGTCGTTTGGGCGGGGACGTTCGCCCGCCCCTTTCGAGCATTAATTGGGCCGGGGACATTGGACATTCTCTTTTTGTCTCAGAAAAAGAAATATCGAACGCCGAACGTCCAACTCCCAATGTCCAATTTGATTTTCTGCTTCCTGTACGGTCCAAATTGGACATTCGACATTGGACGTTCG
>JBBDYD010000136.1:29911-88200 GCA_040901865.1 Bacteroidota bacterium
GATATTGGATATTGCTGTCATCCGGTAAAAAGAAATATCCAACGCCGAACGTCCAACACCCAATTTCAAATGAAAAAGTGTGGACAAATCCTACCCGTACCTCTTATCTTCCCTCAGCCCCTCATCCACCGGACGCACCTCGATACTCCCGAACCGCGCCGACGGCCACTTGGAGGCGATGCTGATGGCCTCGTTGAGATCCCGTGCATTGATCAGGAAGAATCCGCCCAGCGTTTCTTTTGTCTCCGCAAACGGACCGTCCGTAATCGAAAGTTTGCCGCTGCGCACCCGAACCGTGCTGGCTGTTCGGACGCTTTGCAGCGGCTCGGCAGAAATGAGATGACCTTTTTTTTGGAGGTCAGCCACGTAATCCAGAGTTTCCTTTCGAAGGACTTCCCAATCGGATTTGGACAAAGCATTCAATATGCTTTCTTCCTCGAAAGCCATACAAAGGTATTTCATTTGTTCTCCTTTGATTCAAAAACCGAAAAACGGCCGGGGCGTCGATGCGTTGATCTACCGCGCCCGCTTTTTCATCCGTACTTCGTTTTCGGACAATCTTGCTTTGACGATTTTTTTGATGAGCGTATCTGGCAGGGGCCTGTCGGGGGTAAACCGGATGGTCGATCCGGAAACATCGAACTTCTTAAACTCCTCTTTGAATTGCGCCTGCAGTTTCCGTGTTGCCGGGAAAATACTGCAGTGGTTCGTGAAGGCCGCAAACGCGATCAGCATTCCATTCTGCTTATAAGTCGGAATCTGGTAACTGATGACCTCTGTCGCTTTTGGTGCTGCCGCCCGGATGCTTTTGCGGAGGTTCTTGAGGGCAGATCGGGCCTCTTTCGGGACGCCGGCAAGGTACTCGTCGACGGTTGCAGGAACGTTTCTCGAGCTCTGTTTCATCTTTGCGGTTCTCCTTCAGCGATGTGTTTCGAGAGCTCATTGATCTGTTCATCTGCAGGCCGGATCTCCCAGCTTCCGCCCATTTTCACGGAGGGATGATTTGACATGAGGCGGATGGCCTGGTCGAGATTCTCTGCCTCGAGGATCATGATTCCGCCCAATTGCTCTTTGGTCTCTGCAAACGGGCCGTCGGTGATGGAGACTTTGCCGTTCCGATACCGGATCGTGGTGGCGGTTTTGGAGTTCTGGAGTGCCTCACCGCCTACCATATGCCCGTTCTTGCGCAGTTCGACATCGTAAACGAGGCACTTCTCGATAAAAGCCTTCTGGTCGGTTTCCGACATTCCATCCCACATTCCTTCTTCAATAAATCCAAGACAGATGTATTTCATGAGGGTCCTTTGCTTCGTCATTCGAAA
Source organism: Bacteroidota bacterium (assembly GCA_040901865.1). Taxonomy (GTDB): domain Bacteria; phylum Bacteroidota; class Ignavibacteria; order UBA10030; family UBA10030; genus JBBDYD01. The sequence goes on from JBBDYD010000136.1 coordinate 31,234, forward strand.
TTCGCCCGCCCCTTCCATGCTTTATTTGGGCCGGGGATATTCGACATTTCTTCTTCGTACTAGCCGAAGTGGTGCAGTTGTTGTTCGGTCTCCATCCACTCTGATGAAACAATTATTGTTCCCATTTCTTCTTAAGCTCCAATAGTACCCGTCTTGACTTTTCCAGCCCGCTTGTAATTGGCAAAAATCACACCATTTGGCGTAACCAAACTGTTTATTAATGTAAAGGCCGCAGGAATGGTACCCTCACCAAACAAACGCTTGCCCGCACCGAGCGTAACTGGGAACGTTTTGAGCCACAGTTCATCGACCAGATCATGTTTGAGTAGTGTCTGAATCAAGTTACCACTGCCGTGAACTTGAATATCAGAACCTTCTGAATTCTTGAGCTTTTTGATGTCATCGACGCTTTTAAGAAAAACTGAGTTTTGCCAATCTGACTTGTCCATAGTATTACTCATGACATATTTGGTGACATCATTGACACCCGGCCAATAGTCTGCATGTTCAGGCCAGTAGGCAGCAAAAATCTCGAATGTTTTCCTGCCCAAAAGAAGATCTGCAGACTTCATTTGTTTTTCCATGATCTCACCAGCCGCTTTGTCAGCTTCGGCAAAATACGGCGCAGTCCAGCCACCATATTTAAAGCCACCTGACGTATCTTCGTCGGGTCCACCAGGTGCCTGCATGACCCCGTCTAATGTAATAAATGATAAAACGATTATGTTTCTCATATTATTTCACTTCCTCTTAATTGGACGTTTCTCTTTACTCTCATCCAACCTCCAAGCCAAGTGCACGGCAGTGCCGTGACGGCGAGGAGGATCGGGTACCAATGATGCGGCGTCAGTTCCCAGCTGAAGATGACGCCGGCAGTGCCTGCGACAGTGCCGACGATCCCGAGGATCACTGCATAACGCATCGGCCGGTCAGGGGCAAGCCACGCGGTGACATATCCTCCGGCAACGGTGTACATACAACGATAGACCAGCGCCCAAAAAAGCATGAACCCCGTGTAGGCGGCCGGATCCGTCTGCGGCGGAAAGATCCCGGCCGAGTCAAGAATGAAATCCGTCACGACCGACAAAACGACGACCGTGACAAACCCGGCCAGAACAGCTCCAACGCTCTTCAAAGTATGCATTTTATTCTCTCCTGCTGATCGTGACATTGGATTGTGAAACGTCCAAGGGGTTCATGATGATCTTTTGTAATTCAGACAAACAACACCTGAAGGGAAAGTATGGCTTGAGATCAAGGTTACGTGTGATACTTCGTTGATGTTCCTGAACAACGGAATTCCCCTTCCCAGTAGTATCGGATTGACAAACAGCCAGTACTCGTCGATCAGGTCCAGTTGCATCAGTGAATGTGCCGCACCGGGACTGCCAAACATAATGATGTCTTTCCCTTTGCGGTTTTTCAGATCATTGATCTTCTTCAAAAGGTCATTATGGATGATGGTTGTTCGGGGCAAACTCCGTCCCTGCAGTGACTTCGACAAGACAACTTTGTCAACATTGTTGTACCAACGCGAATGCTCAACGTCATGCCGGGTGGCATTTGGTTGATCCGCGGCTGTTGGCCAGTATCCCTCCATCATTTCATAGGTGACGCGGCCGTAAAGTGCCGTATCAGCCGCATTCGTTCGCCGGCCGGCAAAATCAAAGATCTCTTCCTCGACATGAATCCAATCCATTTCGCCATTTGGTCCCGCCACAAAACCGTCGAGCGACGCGTGCATGAACAAAACAAGTTTTCTCATTTTTTTATCTCCTGACCTGCCGAAGAAATGCCCCTAAAGAGGCACCGTGCTTAGCTGATCTTCCGGGATTCAAGAGTGTGGAATCGATCTATCGATTCACTTTTGCCGAAATCCTCGAGTTCGAACAGTTGCCGGACTTCGATCTCGCAATCTCTTCCGTCACCGACAGGGTTGGGGAACCGCTTCGACCAATCCAGCGCTTCCTGCTTCGAATTCACTTTGATGATGGTGTAGCCGGCGATGAGTTCTTTTATCTCTGTGAAAGGGCCATCCGTGACAACCCGTTTGGTTCCGGAGTACTTGATTCGCCAACCCTTGGAACTTGCCTGAAGACCCGAGGCGTCGACGAGGACGCCGGCTTTTGCCAATTCTTCGTGGTAGGCGGCCATTTCTGCGAAGCGTTTCTCCTCGGGCATGGCACCCGCTTCTGAATCTTCCGAGGCTTTCACGACGATCATGAATCGCATAGGATCATCTCCTGACTGTTTACTGTTCTCTGTTTACTGTTCCTCATGAATCTCATGTGCTAAGTTGTCGTTCGCAGGCCGTCAAAATCGACAGCCCAAAGCCTCATTATTTTGTTGATGAAAATCACGAAATTGGATCAAAACAGGAGAATTCATGGTTTTTTGAAAGGACAATCGATCTAACAAAAGAAAGATGTGAAACCAGGTTGGTGATAGGCTGAGTTCAGACGGAGGGATCTAGTGCTTCAACCCCGCCATCCTTCCCTCCAAAAACCTCCGCTCCGGCTCCTGCTGTGTAAGGGATAGGGCTTTCTCGTAGGAGGCTCGCGCGTCCGCGGTTTTTCCAAGCCGGCGACATAATTCCGCTCGTGCAGAATGCGCAAGGTGATAATCAGCCAGGTTACCACGTGCGAAAATGGCATCAATCAGGTCAAGCCCGGCTTGAGGTCCGTCACGCATCGCTATGGCAACGGCGCGATTAAGATCGATCACAGGCGACGGTTCCGCCTGCAGGAGCAGATCATACAATCCCACAATCTGCACCCAATCCGTCTTATCGGCGGTCTCCGCTTCTGCATGAACAGCCGCAATGGCCGCCTGAATTGTGTAAGGCCCAAAACGCCGCGACGCAAGCGCACGTTCAACGAGACCAATCCCCTCCTTAATTCGCTCACGGTCCCAGAGCCCTCGATCCTGATCCTCAAGCAATATCAGATCTCCGTCAGCCGATGTTCGTGCCGCGCGGCGTGATTCCTGCAACAACATGAGCCCAAGCAATCCAAGCACCTCCGGTTCGGGGAGCAATTCCGTCAATAACCGTCCAAGGCGGATTGCCTCTTCGGAAATATCCGATCGCGTCAGGGATTGGCCGGATGTTGCAGAATATCCCTCGTTGAAGACCAGGTAAATGACCTGAAGGACCGTGTCGAGACGACCGGGGAGTTCGGATTGCGACGGTACCTGATACGGAATGCGTGCATCGCGGATTTTCGACTTAGCGCGAACAATGCGTTGGGCGAGCGTGGGCGGAGTCGTCAGGAACGCACGGGCGATCTCTTCAGTCGTGAGTCCGCAGACTTCGCGGAGGGTGAGGGCAACACGCGCTTCGGGTGATAACGCCGGGTGACAGCAGGTGAAGATCAGGCGGAGCTGATCGTCCCCGACGGGATCGTCGATCCGGTCGGCGGGATCTTCGAACTCTGACGCAAGCTGATCGGCAACCGTCTCGAGCGAAGAGTCGAACCGCGCCCGTCTCCGGATGCCGTCGATGGCTTTGAACCGGCCCGTGGACACCAGCCAGGCACGCGGATTCGCCGGGATGCCTTCGTTGGGCCATTGTTCGGCCGCAGCGGCAAAGGCGTCATGCAGAGCATCCTCCGCAACGTCAAAGTCGCCCAGGAGGCGGATAAGCGTCGCCAGGATCCGACGTGATTCCGAGGTATACAGCCGGTCGAGAAGGCTTGCGACATCGCCTGATCCCAAGGGCGTTTCCATTCAAAAAAGGGCATTAGTAAGAATGATTCCGAGCAATCTCCTTTGAAAATAGCTTTATTTCCGCAAAATCAAAAAGCCGTCTTTTTATGAGTTCCTTTTCGCTTGACATTGTAGGATGGGATAACCATTTTAGCGATAAAGTTATCGGTTAAGTAAAAATGAGGTTTCAGTGCCCTCCCTTTCGAAAAAGTGCCTCGGCCGATACCTTGCCGTCTTGTTCTTCATCTTCATAATAGTCCAGATTCAAGCTCGTGCGACTCAGTATTTTGTCGCTCCCACCGGAAACGATTTGAACGCTGGAACGATGGATTCTCCGTTTGCCACAATCACAAAAGCTCAGTCGGTCATGGTCGCCGGTGACACCACCTACGTGCGTGGAGGACTCTACGCGCTTGGTGCTACTATCACATTGAACAAGAGCGGCACGGCGGGGAATCGCCTCAACCTGTTCGCGTATGCCGGTGAACGCCCAGTCCTTGATTTTTCGCAAATGGTTGTGGGACCAAGCAACAGAGGTATTCGTCTCCAAGGTTGGTACTGGACTATTCGCGGACTCGACATCAAGGGTGCCGGTGATAATGGAATGCAGATTGACAACGGAGCTTACAGTGTTGTCGAACATTGCGCATTCTATGAGAATCGAGACACAGGGTTACAACTCAGCAACGGTGCAGCATACAATGAAATCATCAATTGTGATTCCTACAATAATGCTGACACTGCTCAGGGAAACGCCGACGGGTTTGCTCCGAAACTGGACGTGGGAACCGGAAATTATTTTTTCGGCTGCCGTGCTTGGAACAACTCCGATGACGGATTTGACGGATATATGCGCGGTGCGGACAGCGTCGTCACGGTGATGGAAAACTGCTGGATTTTCAGTAACGGATATCTGGCCAACGGCACGGCGAGCAGCGGAAACGGAAATGGGTTCAAGATGGGGGGGATGGATTTGCTTACCGACAGTCTGCGTCATAACATAACGCTTATCAATTGTCTCGCCTTTGATAATCGCGTCAAGGGATTCGATCAGAACAACAATCGAGGCTCGATGACCCTGCTCAATTGTACGGGCTATCGGAACGGAACGAACTTCTCGATTCCCGGGCCTCTCAAAAGCGGCTCGGTCGCAACTATAACGAACGGGCTGGTTTTGGGCTCTGCAGGCAGTCTTGCAGCTCATGTCGTCCAAACGACTAACAGCTGGATGCCGCAATTCACTGTGACCAGCGGGGACTTCTTGAATATTGACACTACGGGGGTGCGGGGTCCCAGGCAACCGGACGGGAGCCTCCCCGACTTGGGCTTTATGCACCTTGCCCAGGGGAGCCCGCTCATCAACGCCGGGACTGATGTCGGTCATCCGTTCAACGGGAGCGGGCCTGATCTCGGGTGCTTCGAAAGCGATTTCCCGGTGTCAGTGCAGAATCCCCACACGTCTCCCCTCGCCTTCACCCTTCATCAAAACTACCCGAATCCCTTCAACCCGAACACCACGATCACCTTCAGCATTCTCCAACCCGCAATGACCTCGCTGAAGATCTATGACATTCTGGGTCGGGAAATGGCCACACTGGTGCATCGGGAACTGACCCCGGGGCCGTACGAATTCATGTGGGACGGACAGGGACACTCGAGCGGAACGTATGTATACAGACTTGTCTCCGGTTCAGATGTGCAATCCAACACCATGACCTTAATGAAGTAATGAATCCGCGAAGGACAATATATGTCATCGCTGCGCTGCTTCTTGGCGGCACTCAAGTTTCCTGTTCTGCCCAGGTTGTGGCGTTTCCCGGCGCGGAGGGATTTGGCCGATATACATCGGGCGGGCGGGGCGGACGCGTGATCGCGGTGACCAACCTGAACGACAACGGACCCGGGAGTCTGCGCAATGCTTTGAAGGAAAGCGGGCCCCGCACGATCGTCTTCCGCGTCTCCGGAACCATCGCCTTGAAATCCGATCTCATGATTGACAAGGGCGATGTAACCGTTGCCGGACAGACGGCCCCGGGAGACGGAATCTGCATCAGGGACTACAAGACGCAAGTCAGCGCAACGAACGTGATTATCCGGTTCCTTCGTTTTCGCCTGGGCGACGAATCGGCCCATCCGGAAGACCCTTTCACAGTGATGGGTTCCAGGAACGTTATCATCGATCATTGTTCGATGAGCTGGGGGATCGACGAAAGCGGCTCGTTCTATGACAACGAGGATTTTACGCTCCAATGGTCCATCATCAGCGAAAGCTTGTACAATTCACATCACCCCAAAGGTCCTCACGGATACGGAGGGATCTGGGGCGGCGCACAGGCTTCGTTCCTGTATAATCTTCTCGCGCATCATTCGAGCAGGAATCCCCGGTTCAACGGCGATCGGACCGCGAAGGTTCAAGGACGGGAATTCGTCGAGTTCAGAAACAACGCTGTGTACAATTGGGGGTTCAAGTGTGCCTACGGCGGTGAACGCGGACATCAGGACATCATTGCGAATTACTTCAAGCCCGGACCGGCGTCGGTAAACAACGACCGGTTCCTCGAACCGTGGGACGGAGACGGCAAGTGGTTTCTCAGCGGCAACGTCGTCGAGGGTTCACCGAACATCGCTTCCGACAACTGGGCCGGCGCAGGGGGTGACTATATCGGGGACGGCCGTGTTGACACTCCGTTTATTTCAAACGCATCGGCCCGGCCGGCAACGCAGGCGTTTGATGCGATTCTCAGATTCTCCGGTGCGATCCTTCCGCAACGGGATGTTGTCGATCAGCGGATCGTGAAAGAGGCCGGAAGCGGGACAGCGACGTTCGGTGGAACATCGTATGCGAAGGACCACAAAGTGAAGTCTCCGCTGCCGCTCGGGATCATTGATTCTCAGGCGGAAGTCGGCGGATGGCCCGAGCTCAGGAGTGTGGAACCTCCCGTTGATTCGGACGAAGACGGAATTCCGGACGCGTGGGAATCGGCCAACGGCCTGAATCCCCGGGAAGCCCTCGATGGCAGAGAATTGGCCAAATCCGGTTATTCTCACTTGGAAGTGTACCTGAACAGCCTCGCCGCCGGAAAGTGGCTCGATCCCACCTCTATTAAAGAGTAAACGATCATGAACTGCCGGAAACAATCCATCCTCCCCATTCTCCTCCTGGCGGCAGTGGCTTTACTCAGCTGTTCTGCCCAAACGGCTTCGACACAAGCGATTGAAGGATGGGCCGCTCTGCCGGGGATCCTGAAATCCATTCAGGCCCCTGTCTTTCCCGATCGCGATTTCAACATAACGCACTACGGCGCCAAAGGCGACGGGACCGCGGATTGCACCGAAGCGATCAGAAAAGCCATCGATGCGTGCAATGCGGTGGGCGGCGGAAGGGTGGTCGTGGCGGGCGGTGTATATCTCACGGGGGCGATCCACCTGAAGAGCAACGTCAATCTATACGTGGCAAAGGACGCAACGCTCCGATTCAGCACAAACCCTCAACACTATCTTCCCGTTGTCTACACGCGCTGGGAAGGCGTCGAATGCATGAACTACTCTCCGCTGATCTACGCCTACCGGCAGGAAAATATTGCCGTGACGGGAGAGGGAACGCTCGACGGTCAGGGCTCAACCAGTCATTGGTGGTGGTGGAAGGGTGGAGAGAAGAACGGCTGGAAAAAGGGGATGCCCCAGCAGAAACGCGACCGGGACTCGCTGTTCGCCATGGGCGAACGCGGCGTGCCGGTGGCACAGAGAGTCTTCGGCGAAGGCCATTATCTCAGGCCCAGCTTCTTTCAGCCCTACGAGTGCAAAAACATTCTCGTGCAGGGCGTGACCTTCGAAGATTCTCCGATGTGGTTCCTTCATCCCGTGCTCTCCGAAAACATCTCCGTCCTCAATGTCACCGTCAAAGGCCTGGGCCCCAACAACGACGGATGCAATCCCGAATCTTCAAAGAACGTCCTGATCAAGGGGTGCTATTTTGACACCGGCGACGACTGCATCGCGATTAAATCCGGCCGCAATGCGGACGGAAGGCGGGTCGGGGTTCCGAGCGAGAACATTGTGATTCAGGATTGCCAGATGAAAGACGGTCATGGCGGTGTGGTGATGGGAAGCGAGATGTCGGGCGGAGTGAGGAATGTGTATGCCGAACGGTGCACGATGGACAGCCCGAATCTCGACCGGGCATTGCGCATCAAAACTAATTCCGTCCGGGGCGGATTCGTTGAGAACGTCTTTATGAGAGATGTGGAAGTGGGGGAGGTCGCTCACGCGGTCATCAAGATCAACTTCTTTTATGAAGAGGGGGACGCCGGTAAATTTCCCCCGGTCGTTCGGAATATCCACGTGAAGAATGTGAAGAGCAAAAAAAGCCCGTACGCGCTTTGGATCAGAACCTATGACCATTCTCCCGCCACGGGGATCTTCATCGAAGATTGCGAATTCGAGAATGTGGCAAATCCGAATGTGATCGAGAATGTGAAGGATTTGAAGTTCACCAACGTCCGGATCAACGGCAAGCCGGTGTCGAACTGACCGGCAGAGTATCCTCAACATGAGCGTTCATAGTCATATCATCCAGTGCTGCAGCTTTCTTGCCCTGTTCCTGCTGGCCGTAGTCGGGAATCTCTCGGCCCAGACATCAGGCAAGATCTCGGGCACCGTGGCGGACGCGGCAACGGGTGAGATACTCCTGGGTGTTAACGTCTTCATTTCCGGGACAACAATCGGCGCCGCCACGGATCTGGAGGGGACGTACTTCATTCTGAACATTCCCCCCGGGGAATATGATTTGACCGCCTCGATGGTCGGGTACCAGCAGACCGTCATGCGCGGGGTCATTGTGCATGCGGGCAGGACGACCGAAGCAGATTTTCGCCTTTCCGAAGCGATCCTGGCCATGGATGAAGTCGTGATCCAGGCCGTTCGACCGGATGTCGAAAAAGAGAAGACATCAACGAGTGCCATTATCCGCTTTGACGAAGTGCAGTCGCTTCCCGGGATCAGGGATGTCGGCAGTATCCTGTCATTGGCTGCAGACGTCACCGACGGTCATTTCCGGGGCGGCCGTTTAGGGGAGGAGTACTACACACTTCAGGGAATGGGCATCGTCAACCCTCTGGATAATTCATCGGCGTTCTTGCCGATCATGAGCGGTGTGGAGGAAGTGGAGGTCATCACCAGCGGATTCGGGGCGCAATACGGTAACGCCCAATCCGGAGTCGTGAATATCTCTATGAAAGAGGGAAGGATTGACCGGTGGACGACGAGGTTTGAATCGCGAACCCGCACTCCCGGCCGAAAGCATTTCGGCCCGAGCGCCTATGATCAGAACGCGAATCTGTACCTCTCACTTCTCCTGAGCGGAGACGTCTGGCTCAGCGGAGATCCGGGCGCCGATACGCCTCAGCCGTACTACGGAAGCATGGGGTCGGGGCTGACGAGCAGTTATGCGCAAGATACTCTAACGCAGGTTGCTGTGGCCCAGGCGCTGTGGCGGCAGACGCGCCGCGATCTTGACCGACCGTACGGGTCAGAGCTTGATTACTCTGTGGAGGTTGCCACGGGCGGACCGATCGCTCCTGGCCTCCGCATGTTCATGGCTCTTCGTACGAATACCGAGTGGCCCGTGTTCCCGGTGGAAAAGCCGGATATTCAATATCAGGCGATGGGAAATGTTGTGTACGATATCGGTGAAGGAAAGTCCCTTCGGTTCAGCGGCGGACTTACAGAAGAGACAGCAAACGTTTTTCCCGGAGCAAACAGTGTGGGCGGATATCAGCGCTGGCTCTGGGACCGGATCACCGGCATCAATTACCGCAAGAGCACCAACGCCCAGATTGGAGTCCGATTCACCCACGCGCTGAGTCAGAGCACGTTCTATGAATTGAAACTCAACTCACTGTTCACAACCAACAAGGTCGGGGCAACCCCGGTCCCGGGTTTTATTCCCGACTCTCTCAGTTTTGCCTGGCCGACGGCCGTCCTCTCGTTTTCGAACAACAACTCTCCCGACGGGATCAATTATCAGGCCGGGTATGACAACTTTAGAACCGAACAGACACGAACCGTCTCATTTGACGGTTCTCTCACAAGTCAGATCACCAACTCTCATCTGCTAAACGCAGGAATGCAGATCAACGCCTACCTGATCGAAACCTCGAATGTCCTGAATCTTCGTTCAAACAGATATATCGAACAATACACCGGGACTCCGTTCGAAGGGGCCATCTATTTCCAGGATAAGATGGAATTCGAAGGGCTCATCGCGAATGCAGGCATTCGGCTCGATGTGTGGAATTCCGGCCGGGAGTACTACACAGATCTTTACACTCCGTTCCTTGCGGCCGATTCTGTCGGTGAATTCCATCCTGAATCTGCCCCCAAGAAGGAATCCCCCATTATCGGGCGTCTTCAGCCGCGTATCGGTGTGTCCTTCCCGATTTACGAGGGGACCGTGTTCCATCTCAACTATGGCTCATTCATGCAGCGCCCGTCGTTCCAATACGTGGTTTCTGAACGCGTGGCTCAACTGAACAATAGCCCTGTGATTCTGGGTAATGCCCGCCTCGAGCCGGAGGTAACCAACAGCTACGACATCGGCGTCATGCAGGCGCTCGGGGATGGTTTTACGCTCGACGTGAGCGGGTACTATAAAGACGTCAAGAATCTCCTTCAGCAAGCGAACTTCACGGATGACCGGGCCGGGAACCTTGTGAGCTCTTATTTCAACCTGGATTATGCCGACATTCGCGGATTCCGCGTGGCGCTGACGAAACGGCGCGGCGATCTGACTGGATCGGTCAATTATCAGTACAGTTATGCGACCGGAAGAAGCGCTACGGCAACGGCGGCAACTCCCGCATTTTACCGCGACACCACCGGAGCCGTGACGACGGATCTTGCGAACGTCCCGACGCGGGATATCATTCTCGATTTCGACCGCACGCACAACCTTGTCATCAAACTCGGATACGAAACGGAGGATGCGTGGGGGCCGGAAGTGTTCGGATTCCGCCCGTTCTCCAATATGAATATTTCAACGATCTCTTTCGTGCGCAGCGGCCGGCCGTATACATCTCCCTCCAACATCAAACTCATCAATGTGCTTCGGACGCCGTGGGAATACAACATGGATCTGCGCATCACCAAGCGAGTGGCGGACTTTTTCGGAGTTTCGGCGACATTCTACATGGAAGTGTTCAATCTGTTCGACAGCCGGATCCTGAATTATTCCTACATCTTTCAGCGGCCAACGGCCACGAATCCCAATCTCCCTCTTCAATACTACGAGAGCTATCCCGTCGACGACCGGAACAATGGGATCCGCTACTGGTGGGATAAAGGAAGACAGGGTCCGTTTGCCGTGGATCAGTCATTCCTGATCTACAGCAACCAGCCGCGTTCGTACAGCTTCGGAATGGTGATCGAACTGTGAGATCTTCAACCATCATACATGCATTGGCGCTTCTGACCCTGGCTGCTTCCGTGCAGGCGCAGGTCCGCGATTGGCGCGTGCACAGCCGCGGCCTGCTTCATCAAAGCGTTTTTAATACAGGAGAATTGGGAAGAGCGTACAATGCCGGCGGGACGATCCAGCAGGGAATCCCCTCCATGGAATATCCCCCCCGGTCATCCATGATCCTCGACAGGACAAACTATCCGGGTCAGCACAATTCGTTCGGTAGCGGCATCTGGCTCGCCGGTACCAGGCCTGTCATCGGCCGGCAATATGCGTTTTGCGGAGCCGTCTCAGACGCGAGCGGCAATCCGGTGACCGTGGCGGGGGTGTACGCCAATCCCATCAATCTTCAACGGATCGAAAACTTTCCTGTGCTGTCCAACGGGAACCTGAACCCGTCCTTCAATCCGGACGAGGCCGAGGAGAAGATCATTGCGCAATGGTCAACGCCGGTCGGCATCACCGTCACGCGCACCAGCCGGGCCTGGAGTTATCCCGGTTATGACAGCTTCATCATTTATGAATACGAATTTCAGAACACGACGACGGACACGATCTCAGACTTCTTCGTAACGTTTGCCAATACGTTCGGTCCATCAATGTTTGGTTATCAGCGAAATCATGGTCAATGGGTGGAAGGTTCGTTCCGCGGACAACCGCCGAGCGGGTTGGGTGATCATTTCTCCCGATTTGATCTTAAGAGATACATGTCCTACAACCACGATCGTGAGGGGCTCCCGGATCCGGATTTCTTTGATACCTGGTCAGGTCCCGGCGATCGTGGCGGATTGAACTCACCGCAGGCCGTTGGCCTCGCGGTGTTACATTACGATTATGCTCATCTGAGCACGAGGAGTCAAACGAGTCAGGTATGGGTCCAGGCGTCTGACAGTGCCGGAATGTGGGATGCCAACGACAAAGCGAAACAGCCGTTCATGCTTCGGTATGAGAACGGCAATCTTCCCGCCGCGGCAAAAACCGAATCCTGGATGAATCCTGTTGCACAGAGGAGAACCGGGATATTTTCGCCCTCGCAAAGTATTACTCCTTCACAGGATTCAACGCGTTTTGTCAATCAATTCGAGCCGGCCTTGTGGGACTATTGGAAGGGTCGTACGAAAGGATCTACAAATCTCTCGTGGTGGCAACCGGTGACACGCGGCCTCGGCTTCTACCCGTTCCTTGTGCCGCCCGGCGAGACCGTCCGGTTTACCGTGGCAGAAGTTGCCGGATACGGTCCGGGTGTTGCCGGAGATCGAGTGTATAAAGACCTCGGCGGCAACGTCCGCGCGGGCGTTGATGCAGGCATCTACTTTAATCCCGTTCCGAGCTGGTATGACACGCTTCAGTATGATCACCTTGGAAGCAAGCCGTACATCGGAAGCCGATACTTGCAGGATCATCCTTTGCCCTGGTATGTGACTCCCGGCGTTGTGTCCATCCGGGATGTTGCAGACCGGGCCATTCAGGCGTATACGGGTCAGCCGCTCATTAAGTACGATACGTTGCAGTACGAGCCGATCAATGCCCCGGCGGCAGGCGTGTATAACACGATCCCGATTCCCGTGCCCGCGCCGACGATCCGCATCGAAAATACGCGGGCTGCTGCAAATCAGATCGTCTGGGGGCCTCAAGTGGAATCCTTCAGCGCGCCCCGATTAAATGCTCCGTTCAAGCACTATGAAGTGCTGCGAGCACAGCATCCGCTTGGCCCCTGGGCTGTCATTGACAGTATTCCGCCGCAGGATCCCCGTTACTGGAGGGATTCGGTGTACGTGGTCCTGGATGTGGAAAGCAATCTGGGTGAATTCGTCGCGTACTCGGTGGTGTCAGTGGATTCTGCCGGCGGACGAAGCGGCATGAGCAACATGGTGCGGCATGAAACGCAGGCTCCGGCGGTGCAGACGCTCGGGAAGGTGTACGTCGTCCCCAATCCGCTCATAGTCACGAGCGGACTGAGCGGCTCTGATCCTGCCGGCGAGGTAACGGATCGCATCCAGTTCATGGGGCTCCCCAGCAGATGCACGATTAGAATATTCTCTTACGCGGGTCAGCTCATCAACACGATCGAACATAACCGCGACACGTTCGGCAAACCGTGGTACCAGATCTCTCGCAACACGCAGGTCGTCGCGTCGGGCGTATACTTTTTTGTTGTCGAAGATGATCAGGGACGAAGGTCCAATGGAAAATTTGTCGTGATTCACTAAACGATGAGCCGATCAGCAACATATGCACGGGCAACGAAGGCTGCGAGCATTAGAAGGAAGCTGCTTGCGGTTCTCGTGGGAGTGCTCCTTGCGAGCGCTCCCGCTGTTGCCCAAAAGGTGGGGAGCACCGCGATGCAGTTCCTTAAGGTGATGCCCAGCGCCCGGGCGACTGCACTTGGCGAAGCGTACAGCGTCTGGGCTTCGGGTGCGGAGGCGGTTGCCTGGAATCCGGGAGGCGTGGCGCTCGTGCTGAATCACGAAGTCTCGGCGACATACATTGACTGGTTGTTTGATACCCGGCAAGGAGCTCTTTCGTACGCGCTTTCACTTGGCGACATCGGCGCCCTTGGTCTGCAGGTTCAGTACGTGGACTTCGGCGAGTTCGAGGAAACCACAAATCAGCGTCCGTTCATCAGCGACCCGGACAACCCGGGGCTCACCGGCAGGACGTTCCGCCCTTTTAGCGCGCTCTTCGGAGTGACCTATGCCCGTTCTCTGACAGACAGGTTCTCGGTCGGGTTGGGAGTCAAATACGTTCACGAATCTCTCTTTGGCGGTCAAAGCATCAATGCAATGGTTACGCAGGGAGTGTTTGAAAGCGTGAACACCTGGGGAAACGGCGTTTTATTCGATTTTGGCATGCGGTATAACACCGGTTATCGGACGATCCATGTGGCGGCCTCGGTGCAGAATTTCGGGGCAGACGTGACATTTGCCAGGGAATCGAATCCGGTTCCGCTCCTGTTCCGGTTTGGCATCGCGGCCGATCTGATGGGGCCGAATGCGCTTCTTGCAATTGACGAGGGAAACCGGCTGAGTGCCGCATTCGATATTTTCCATCCCAACGATTATTCCCAGCAGGGTCATGTCGGCGTCGAGTACGAATTTGCTTCGGTCATTGCCCTGCGGGCCGGATACAAGCTCAACTATGATTTTGAGGGGCTGACCTTCGGAGGCGGAATCAAGCACCAGCTGGCGGGTGTGGGCCTTTCCCTCGATTACAGCTATGGTTCCATGGGAACGTATTTGGGCAGCGTTCAGCGCATCAGTATCGGTGCCGTGCTGCCATGAGAATGAGACCGCGAATGTCCATAGCGATTCCGGTTTGCCTGCTCACGCTCAGCATCGCTGCGACAGGTTCTCTCAACGCTCAGGGATACAACGGTCCTCTGACGATCCAGGGACTCGAGCAGACGACGATGCACTCCGTTTCCGCACGGGCAACGGGAGGGATTTCTCTGGGCATCACGAGCGACGTTGGGGCGATGTTTCAGAATCCGGCTTCATTGTATCAGCTTTCCAATCCGCAAATTTCCGCCGGCGGTTTTCTGCAGGTCAGAAGCCAGAGGCAAACCCAGCACTTTGCGCCTGTCCGATATTATTCCAACTTCAGTCTCCTGATGGAAGGGTTGACGCACCTCATTCCGGATCCGTCGTCCGGCGGATTCACAGTGCGGGACACGGTGCAACGGCCCTATGACGCCATTCGTCCGAATTGGGCGCGCTCCGGAAATCACACTGCTCCGCTGCAGGGCCTGCTTGCCGTTCCGTTCACTATCGGGGAGTTCAAGGTGGTGGCGGGAGCCGGAGTCGTGGAGTATGCGAATGTGGATCATTTCTATCAGAACAACAATGTTCTCATGCCGGCGCTGTTCCTTCAGCGGCCTCTTCCAACGTTCAGGCCGCCCGACAATGCTCCGATCATCGCTGATTGGTATCAATACATCCAATCCCGCGAAGGGGCGATCCGCGGGTACGGCGGAGCGGTATCGGCGGGGTGGGATGAGATCGGATTCTCGTTCGGGATCAGCGGAATGATCCTCAACGGAAGTTCGGACGACTTCGAGAGTTTGGTGAGCAGAGGCAGGCTGACGTTCTATTCGAATGCCTTTCGCCTGGATTCCGTTTACAGCCGCACGACGAGCACGGGAACGTCCGACTATGAGGGAGAAGAATTCACGCTCAACGCGGTGTATCTCGGCCGGTTTGTCAGGATTGCAGCAACTGCCACCCTGCCGATGGAGATCCGGAGAATCTACTCGATGGAAACAA
This sequence comes from Bacteroidota bacterium, assembly GCA_040901865.1. Classification (GTDB taxonomy): domain Bacteria; phylum Bacteroidota; class Ignavibacteria; order UBA10030; family UBA10030; genus JBBDYD01. The sequence continues at coordinate 46,657 of JBBDYD010000136.1, forward strand.
GTACCGATTCGACCGGAATACCGATTGTGACATCGTCGACCGGCAGGGACCGTATTCAGATCCCACTCCGGGCAACAGTTTCCCTTGTGCTGATGCCGCGGGAGAATCTCACGCTCGGGCTGGAGTATAAGACCCGGCCGTATGCGTCAGCCGTGTACCGATCAGCTGCCGGAGTCGAATCGTCCCCGTGGCTTTCGTCGTCGATCGTCCGGATCGGCGCAGAGTATCGTCCGTTGGACTGGCTTTCACTGCGAGGCGGTCTTCGGGGGCAGTCGGAGGTCTTTCAGCCGGACGGAAATCCGATCGAAGGCGAACCCGTGACGTTCTCGGTTTATACTGCCGGGTTTGGCGTCAACTACGCGGGTGTCAGGTTCAATCTTGCGTACGAATATGGAAGAATGAAGTATCAGGACGTCTGGGGAAGTGCCGTGAGCTTCAACAGTTACAGGCGAAATACGGTTGCGGCGAACATTGAGTACGATCTTCCGGTGCTCTGGTGATCCGCCGCATCACAACAAGGATGTCATAATTCAAGATCCATTCACCAACCTCAGGAGGTGCATCATGAGGACTTTCTACGTTGTTATTCTTCTCACGTGTTCTGTCGCGATGGTCTTCGCCCAGAGTGCGGGAGATTATCGTTCGGTTGCGAGCGGCAACTGGAGCGTCTCAGGAACCTGGCAGACGTTTAACGGCTCGATCTGGGGCGCGGCAGCATCGCCTCCCACCGGATCCGAAGTGATCACCGTACTAGCTGCGGACTCGGTGTACGTCGATGTTGCAGTGACGATCACCGACACGCTGAAGCACCAGGGAATCGTTGCCGGAGGAGTGAATCTGACGGTCGGCAACGGCGGCGTGTACCAGTACGATCGGGATGCCGGGTCACTTCCGGCGGGTACAACCTGGGCAACAGGGTCGACGTACTATGTTACCGGAATTACCGCGACGGCCCCTGCGAACAGAAATCAGAATTTCTACAACATCGTTCTCAACACCCCAAACATGGCTTCGAATCGGGATCTGGGTTTCGACAGTACCACCGTTTCCGGAAATATCACCGTCCTGGCATCGGGAACCGGTTCGATCCGATGGCAAATGGGTGCTCCGCTGGCTGGTGATACAATCATCGCATGGCTTTTCGGTGACATCATCCAGCAAGGGGGACAATTCTCTTCGAACGGAACAAGCAACGCAAACAGCCATGTTGTGATCCATCACTATGGCAACACGACCGTTACGGGTGGCAATTTCTCCGTCAGCCGCGGCTCGCAGGGAGGTACCGGCAGCGTGCGATGGTATCTGTACGGCGACTTCTCCATGTCGAATGCAACAACGCAGAATTCGAATGTCTCCGGGGCGAGGTTCATTTTTGCAGCGCAAGGCACGCAGACACTCGAGCTGGGCAGCGGAAATACGCTCACCGCCTTCCCGATGGAGATCGACAGCGGAACAACGGTTGACATGGGGTTGAGCAAGTTACGAGGGAGCGGAAGGTTTGTCGTTCATGACGGGGCATACCTGGCAACAGCGGAACCGGGCGGAATCGACAGTGCAGTAAGCGTCAGCGGGACTCCGTTCACCTTGAGCAAGAAGGCTGGATACTTTTTCAATGGAGTGGTGAACCAGGTAACGGGGACAAGAATGCCGGATACGGTCTCTGTTCTTGTCACTGACAACCCGGACACGCTTACCCTTAGTGACACCGTTGCGGTTACCAACGCACTCATACTGAGGAGCGGTGTGCTGAACAATACTCATCCGTTTACGCTCGGACCCGATGCATCTCTTGGTACCGGTCATGCTAACGGGATTGCCGGCATTGCGGATCAGCTTGTTGTACCGTTTGATCCCTCCAATGTGACGAGATTCGATTTTGTCGGATTGGCCAACCAGGTGACGAGTGCGGCAATGCCGGATACCATTGTCAACCTGACGATCGATAATCCGGATACCGTCTTTCTTTCGCTGGCCACGCATATCACGGGGATTCTCAGACTGAAGGCCGGCATTTTTGATAATACGATCCCATTCACCCTCGGGCCGAGTGCCACCATTTCGTATGAAGGCGGTATGCTGAGAATCGCAACCTCGGCAGGAAACGCGGAGAATGTGATTCCGGAATCGTTCTTTGTCGAACAAAACTATCCGAATCCGTTCAACCCCGCGACGACCATTCGCTACGGAATATCCGAAGCATCCAACGTTTCGGCTGTTGTGTACAACATGCTTGGTCAGAAGGTCACCACCGTGTTCGAAGGCAGAAAAGAGCCGGGAACGCATCAACTGCGGTTCAACGCTTCCAATCTGCCCTCCGGCGTGTACCTGCTCCGCATCCAGGCCGGAAGCAACTCGATGGTCAGGCGGATGGTGTTGATGAAATAGTGAAGAGTGAAGAGTGAAGAGTGAAGAGTAAAGAGTAAAAAGAAAAGCATGAAGTGGATTGCCTACATTTCCCTCGTTGCGTGTGTTGGTTGCGCGCAACAAGGTGTGAAAGATGCTCCCAGCGGGAAGCCGTGGTCCGAACGGATCGCGGCTTCTTTCCTGGCGCGGTATCCTGATGCCGTTCCGTATAACGCCGGCAATCCGGAGTTGCGATGGAACTATGAACAGGGATTGATGTTTGTCGGATTCCTCCGTCTCACCGACGCAACTGGGAACCGGATGTATGCCGATGTTGTCCGCAAGAATCTCGACCTCTATGTGGGAGATGACGGGTCGATCAGAACGTATAAGAAGAGTGACTATAATCTGGACATGATCGCATCCGGCAGGGCGTTGTTGAGCACCTACCGAACCACCGGCAATCCAAAGTACCGTGCGGCGGCTGACACGCTGAGAAGCCAGCTGCGGGAGCAGCCGCGGACAGCGTCCGGCGGATTCTGGCACAAAAAGGTTTATCCGGATCAGATGTGGCTTGACGGGATCTTCATGGCCGAGCCGTTCTACACAGAGTACTCCGTACTGACGGGCGATACAGCGGCGTTTGCGGACATTGCGCATCAGATCCTGCTCCTTGAGCAGAAAGCGCGGGATTCGAAGACCGGACTGATCTACCATGGCTGGGATGAAAGCAAGAATCAGCAATGGGCGAATCCGGAAACCGGCGTCTCTCCGAATATTTGGGGAAGAGCGCTGGGATGGTACGCAATGGGGATTCTCGATGTGCTTGATTCGTTTCCGGAGAATCACCGGAGCCGCAAGGATCTGATCGCCGTGTTTCAACGGCTTTCAGCCGCATTGATCAATTTTCAGGATCCCAAAACAGGTTTGTGGCACCAGGTTGTTGATCAACCCGGAAGAGAAGGCAATTATCTCGAGGCCTCAGCATCAGCGATGTTCACGTATGCTCTGGCAAAGGGGGTGCGGAAAGGATATCTGGACGCAAAATACGAGGCCCATGCACGAAGGGCGTTCAACGGGATTCTTACAGAGTTTGTCACTGAAAACGAACAGGGGTTGGTCGATCTCCATCATGTGTGTGCTGTTGCGGGATTGGGCGGGAATCCCTATCGAGACGGGAGTTACCAGTACTACGTCGGCGAGCCGAGGCGAACGAATGATTTCAAGGGAGTCGGACCGTTCCTCCTGGCAGCAATGGAAATCGAGAAGCTGGATAATAGGAAGGAGAAGTCACCACCTCCATGAAGAAACAACGGCAGCGCGGGTTTCAGATAACGCTGGATGATATAGCAGAAAAACTCGGTGTTTCAAAAGTCTCAGTCTCAAAGGCACTGCGCGGCCACCCCGACATTTCCGCCGAAACAGCCTCAAAGATAAAAGAAACCGCACGCAAGCTCGGGTATTCACCAAACTTCATGGCGCGCAATCTTTCCTCCCGGCAGACCAACACCATCGGCGTGGTTGTTCCCAAGATCGCACACCACTTTTTTGCCTCCGTCATCGAGGGGATCTACGACGCTGCCCTGCAGAACGGCTACGAGGTCATGCTCACCGTGTCGCAGGAGAGTTCAGAGCGGGAGTTGCGGCATGTGAATTCTCTTCTCTCGATGCGGGTGGACGGATTGATCGTCTCCGTTTCCCAGCAGACGCGCGATTACACCGTGTTTGAGCATATCCGGGATATGGGGATGCCGTTGACCTTCATGGACCGCGTTCCGCCCATCAACGGATTTAACACGGTCGTAGCGGATGACCGAGGGGGTGCGTTTGCCGCGACAGAACACATTTTAAATCTGGGATATCGGAAGATTGCGCACCTCGGAGGTTACCAGTATACGAGCATCGGGAAGGAGCGGGGCAGGGGATTTCTCGATGCAATGAAGAAGCGTGGGGTGAAGGTCCGCAAAGACTGGGTGGTGTACGGCGGATTTGACGAGAGCGAGGGGTACAAGGGATTCAAGGCGCTGTATGCGACCGGCGAACTGCCCGAAGTGATTTTCGCTGTGACGTTTCCGGTGGCGATTGGAGTTTACCGCGCCGTACAGGAAATGGGCATGAAGATTCCCGACGACGTCGACATTATTTGCTTCGGCAACAGCGGATTGAATCATCTGTTGTCTCCTTCCATGAGTTACGTGGAACAGCCGACGGCGGACCTGGGTCGAAGGGCTTTTGAAGTTACGTTGGAGAGCATCAGGAACAAGGGAACCCTTCCGCCGCAACATATCAAACTTCCAACGTCGCTCGTGCTTAATGAAACATGTACGAAGAAGAGCCAAGGCTCCTCGCGAGCCTGGCTGGGATCGCTGGGAAGGAAAGGGGCGTGACAGTAGGAGGAGATTGGAAGCCGGAGGTCAGAGGTCAGAAGTCAGAAGTCAGAGGTCAGAAGTCAGAGGTCAGAAGTCAGAGGTCAGAAGTCGGAAACAAGAGGGTCGATACTGTTACGGACAGCAGCATGATCCCCGGAGAAGTTTGGAAGTTCTCAACATCGGAATAAAGGACACCATGTCAGGTGTGACACATATGAATGGGTACAGGCTGTTTTGGAGTTTGATACTGTTCGGAATTCTCAGTCCAACTCCCGCTCAGTCGCAGATCGTCAAGGGAACCGTCAGGGATTCGCTTGACGGAACGACGCTTGTCGGGGCTAACGTGTTCGCCCTCGGAACCGCCATCGGCGCCGCGACGGACCGCGAAGGCCAATTCAGGATCAGCGGACTCCCGCCCGGGCCGTATACGATCAGGATCTCGTATATGGGATACAGAATGAAAGAGGAATCGGTGATGATCGGGTTGGACGATGTTGTGCTGAATGTTTATCTGCTGCCCGATATCCTGGAATCCGAAGAGGTCGTGATCACGGCGCAACTCCGGGGCCAGATGGCAGCGATCAATCAACAGATCACATCCAACACGATCGTCAGCATAATTTCGGAAGAGAAGATCAAGGAATTGCCGGACGCGAACGCGGCAGAAGCGATCGGTCGGCTGCCGGGTGTCTCGATTCTCCGTGCCGGGGGCGAAGCGAACAAGGTCATTCTGCGGGGACTGGAGGACAAGTTTACATCATTTACGATCGATGGCATCAAAATTCCCCCCACGGATGCAATAGGCAGGGGTGTGGATCTGAGCATGTTGTCGCAGAGTTCGTTGTCGGGGGTGGAGCTGTACAAAGCACTAACACCAGACATGGACGGAGACGCGCTGGCGGGAAGCATCAATTTGGTAACGCGAAAAGCTCCGGAGACGAGGAACATCAAGGCAGACCTGAAGGGCGATTACAACCGTCTTATGCATTCTGCGGGTCAGTACATCCTCTCCCTCCACTACGGCGAGCGGTTTCTTGACAATCTTCTTGGTGTTCAGGTCACAGGAAATCTCGAGAAGCGAATACGGAGTAATGAGCGGATCAACGTGGACTACGGACAGCAAGACCTGCCGAACTACTTCATCGATAATTTCCTCCTTGAGTTTACCGATGAAACGCGGAAACGGGACGGACTCAGCGTTCTGCTGGACCTGAACACACCCGACGATGGTACGATCCGGATCAGCAACGTCTTCGGAAGGACGCGACGCGATTTTTTTTCGTACATCCGTGATTACCCGTCCAATAACGGAGGCAATGAGGGCGGATTTCCCGCCTACACGTATCGCGACAGGGAACTCGAGATACGCACCTTCAACAGTTCGGTGAGCGGAGATAACAACCTCTTCAACTTGTCCGTCAAATGGAGCCTGTCCTTTGCCGAGTCACAATCGTTCTATCCCTTCGACTATCAGATGATCTTTGTCGAGCCATCTGGTATGAATCCCTCTCCTCAGGTTCAATCGAACCCTGCACAGCTGATAAACTATGCGGTGAACGATTTTGCAACTTCCGCCCTGAAATGGCAATACTACCGTTCGCAGGACAATTTCGATAAGGAGAGGACCGGGGCCCTGAGTGTTGCAAAGAAATATTTTTACGGCAAAATGATCTCAGGGGAATTGAAGGTCGGAGGAAAATTCCGTGTGAAAGAGCGGTCCAATGCGCGAAGGGAAGACTTAACGCCGTATTACCTCGGTCGATGGCAGACACACGAGGGGATGCCGGACGGGTCGATTGTGCCGAAGGACTTCACCGGAACGGCATTTGAAGAGTGGCTGGATGCAGGGGGTGGAGCAGTCGCCCTGAGTTACTTCCTCGCCTCGAATCCCGATAAGAGAAATATTTACGGCTCCTATTCCTTGAATCCCATGCTGATCAGGGACCGGCTGCGGCAGTGGTGGGAATTGAACAAAAACGGTATGAATTCAAACGGAACCCAGCTGGAAGTGTGGATTAATCCGCTGATCCGATATGATGATCATTTTGTCACGGAGAGGGTGGGAGCGGCCTATGTCATGAATACGCTGAATGTCGGGCAGACATTGACCGTCATCGCCGGATTGCGTCTCGAAAAGGAATTCAGCGACTATCAATCCACGTTCATGCCAAAACCGGTGGCGGGTTTTCCCGTCCCGGCGACCTCGATCACCGATACAACTTCTTCTTATCAGCAGACGGTTGCTCTCCCGAATATCAACATCTCATTCAAGCCGTTTGACTTCATGAATCTCCGCCTTGCCGCCTACAAAGCCATCGGGAGGCCCGATTTCAACATGCGGCTTAATCGGTTCATTGCGGGCCGTCCGGCGGAATCCACGACTCAACACCAGATCTATGTCGGCAACGTGAACCTGAAGACCTCAGAGGCGTGGAATTTTGAAATCAACCCGACGTTCATTGACGAATCCTTTGGCCTGATCTCCGTTTCCGCCTACTATAAAGAGATCAGTGACATGTACCACATGCTGAACAATTTCAACACCGAAGGTGACGGAATCCTGAACCATTTTGGCATCACCTGGCGGAGTCAACTGGGCACGACAGCCTATAACCTTACGCTCCCGTATAACTCGCCGAAACCGACAAAGGTATGGGGACTCGAATTCGAACATCAGATGAATTTCACTTTTCTTCCCGAGCCGCTGAACAACTTTATCCTCACCTACAATGCGTCCATCGTCGGATCGGAGACCTGGTTGTACGGATCCCAGACGATCACGTACTACGACTCGTCGGGCCCTTTTCCTGTGCCGAAAGCGATGAATATCCTGGTGGAACGAAAACAGAAGCTGGAAGGGATGCCGGAGTTTTTTGGGAATATTGCCTTGGGATATGACCTGGGTGGTTTTTCCGCGCGCGTGTCCGTCTTTCATCAGGGGAAACACAATCTATCTTTTTCGGCGAGCGGTCTGAGCGACCGCTTGACAAACGCATTCACGCGGGTCGACCTCGCGCTCAAACAACGATTCCTCGACCACTTTGTTCTGTATCTGAACGTGAACAATATCACCGATATCGAGGACGGTTCTTCGATCGAAAACCGTGTTTACTCCCGCAACTTGTTCGACCAGAGCGAACAATACGGCTTGACGGCAGATTTTGGCATCACGTTTGAGCTCTAACGTATCGTACTACAATATGCAATTCACTAAATCCACTCACAGGTTTCACCGTCACCATTACAGGGAGGTAACTATGAACCTTCGAACAACGGTTCTAGCCTTCGCGTCTGTTCTCCTGTTGTGCGCTTTCGTTACGGCGCAGGAGAGCGTTTTGACGCTTCTTCCGTACAACGGGCAGCCCTACACATTCATCGATGCCCAATTTGCGGCCGATACGACATTGACCAGTGGGTTATTGGCCAATCGCGTGTACGAACTGAAGCGCGATTCCCTTTACCTGAGCCGCGCCATCATCACGATTCAGTCCGGGCAGACGCTCCGGATCAGGGGTGCCGTAGGGGCTGGAAAGAGACCCATCATCTATCTCTATGATACCGGAACCGGAACCAGTCCCACGCGTCCCCCCGGCAATTTTGCCGTGCTGAACGGCGGAAGCCTTGAATTTAGGAACTTCGCCATCGCCGGGTACTACGAGATCGATCCGACGGAAATCGGCGGAGTACAGGGCGGATTGATTAACACGACCGCGGTCTCGCCTTCCATTGTCGTTGACAGCGTCATTTTCTCCAATATCAACGGCCAGCACATTCGAACAGGATTCAATATCACTACCGTCAAGGTTACGAATACGATCTTTGCCAATATGGGCGCTCTCTCGACATCGAATCTGGGTGCCGGCAAAGGTATTGATTTGCGCGAAGCAACGCTCGATACGCTGATCGTGCAGAATTGCACGTTTGTCAATTATCAGGACCGCGCAATCAGGCATTACAACTTCAATTTTCCACAAACGGGAACCGGACCGATCATGTACGGTCTGATCGATCATAACACGTTTGTCAACGGGATGGGTTTCCACGGTCTGCTTTCGCTGGGGAACGTTGGTACAACCATTTCTGTGACGAACAACCTGTTCGTTGACGGATTCGCGCTCGGCGAGGACTCAACGGACGCGACACGGGCGGCGGAGTGGGCGAACACCGGTGAGGTCTATGCGTCCAACGGACAAAACAGGATCACATGGATCTTCTCGGCGCCGAACGACACAACGCAATGGCGGATCTGGAACAACATGTACGCGATCTCTGATTCGGGCACCGCATTCCTCACGGATTTTGAGTATCCGGTTGGGTCGCCGCTCTCGTGGCACATCAATACCCGGCTTGACATGCAGGGAATGGATACCACAACCACGTTTCTCCCTGTCACGCTGACCCTTACCAATACTCCGCGCCTCATGACTAACATGATGCGGTGGTACGAGGATCCGGCCGGTGGGGGCAGGATCAAGAACCAGACAAACTATGTACTGGCAAGAGATGACTTCGACCGCAGGGTGATCCAGTACTACCGTGATACCCTCAGTGCCGCATATTCCACCGGCTCGATCGCCTATACAGGAGCCTTCGGCGGTTACCCGGTTGGTGATTTGAACTGGTTCCCCTCAAAATACACTGAATGGAGGAGCGACCCGGTCAGCAATGTACCCCGGACCTCGAACCTCCCGGAATCATTCGTGGTGACCCAGAATTATCCGAACCCATTCAATCCGGGGACCACGTTTGACTTCGAGCTTCTGAAACGGGATCAGGTCATTGTCAAAATCTTCGATCTGCTGGGACGTGAACTGGCCACACTCGTGAATGAAGTCAGGGCACCCGGCCCACACAGGATCACGTGGGATGCTTCCGGATATCCCAGCGGTGTTTATCTTTATAGAATTCAGGTCGGTCAGGACATTCAGACGAAACGAATGACGCTGATCAAGTAAGGACGATACAACTTCTGCGTCGGCCGGGGGTCGAACCTCCGGCCGGTGCAGATGTATTCTGATGCATACGTGTACAGTTCTTCCTATTTTGAACAAAGAGTAATAATGACGATGGGGCTCAACATGTTCTTCCGCATCCTTGCCTGTTGCCTCGCTACAACCGCAGCACGGGGACAGGAACTCGAAATCCTTGTAACGAATCCGTACAATGTCCGTCGAGCGAACGAACCCGTTGTCGTTCCCTACGTGGAGATTCAAAAGAATGTACCAACGGACCTCGCCAGGAAACTCCGGCTCCTGGACGAAAGCAACCGGTCCATGGCATTTCAAGTGGACGATCTGGATGGAAACGGTTCACCGGACGAATTTGTGTTTGTAGCAGACTTTGCCCCAAATCAGGACCGGCGATTCGTGTTAACGTCCGGTGCCGATTCGCTCGCGCTTCCCGCGGGTCCATTCCGGACGGATGTTGCAAACTTCAAGCGGATCGGAGGAGTTTCCGTGTCTGTGGACGATGACGACGGGCCGGGAACATTGCGGAGTCAGGGTCAATATCCGTTCGACGGTGTCGGATGGGAATCGGAGGTTATCGGTTACCGTCTCTATCTGGATGAACGGAATGCGGTTGACATTCAGGCGAAGAAAATTCCCGGACTTCATTGGGCGTACATCGGCAATACGGGAGTGAACTATCAGTTGGATGCGTATTGGGGGATGGATCCGCTCCATGTCGGCGGGGCCCTGGGGATCGGGGGAATGGGGTTCTGGATCAAAGACGCTGTGAATCATCCGATGAGGCTTGATCGCCGTCGCTGCCGCGTCATTGCACGCGGGCCTGTTCGCGCCGTTGCACGCGTGGACTATGACGGCTGGGATATCGGAGGGGAAAAAGTTGATGTCACATCGTTGTTCGTCATCTATGGCGGAGATCGAATGACCGAGCACCGCGTGATGCTTCGGTCCGCCGCACCGAGAACGATCGCCGTCGGTATCGTAAAACATGCACACGCACGGGCCTCCTGGGATCCGGCCGCAGCGACCATGTTCACGGTTGGGGCACAATCGAGAACGAACGACTCGCTCCTGATGGCGCTTACGTTCGATCCGGCCGCCGTTGTCAGGAAGACAGAAGACAAAGCGAATCACCTTGTATTGCTTCGCCTCGATAAGAACACGACGCTGAGATATTTCATCTCGGCTTACTGGCAGGGCGAAACCGGGACAATGCTGAGCGAGTCCGGAACGAAGGATCTCCTGCAGACTATGAGGCGAAGATTGACCGAACCGCTTAACGTGCGGTTCATGAAACCACGACCATGAGCACACTATTCATTCATGAAGATATTCTGCTGGAAAACGGACGGGCAAAAGAACTCTATCATTCGGTTGCCAAGTCTCTTCCGATCATTGACTATCATTGTCACATTTCACCCAAAGACATAGCGGAGGACAGGCGGTTCCGCAACCTGACCGAGATCTGGCTTGCCGGCGACCATTACAAATGGCGGGCGATGCGGACCTGCGGCGTAAATGAACGCTTTATCACCGGAGGGGCGTCCGATTGGGAGAAATTCGAACAATGGGCGGAGACGGTTCCAAAGACGCTGCGCAATCCCCTCTATCATTGGACCCATTTTGAGCTGAAGAGGCCCTTCGGCATCGCCGATCGTCTTCTGAATCCCGAAACGGCAAAGAGCATCTGGCAAGAGTGCAACGCAATGCTTGGCACCCCGGAGTTTTCCACGCGCGGGATTCAGAAACAAATGAATGTCGAGATTGTCTGCACGACCGACGATCCCGTCGATTCGCTCGAGGAACACAAGCAAATACGGGCGGCTCGTGAATTTCCGGTCCGAGTATACCCCTGTTTCCGCCCTGACAAGGCGATGACGCCGGAGGATCCGAAACTCTTCCGGCAGTACGTCGGATTGCTCGAAGAGGCGGTGCGCGGGGATATTCGGACGTTCGATGATTACATCACGGCTCTGCGAAAACGCCACGAATACTTTCACCGTGCGGAATGCCGACTTTCGGACCACGGGCTGGAAACCGTCTATGCCGAGTCGTACACCGATCGGGATGTGAAGGCGATCTTCAGGAAACTGCGCCTAGGGCGGAAGATCACATCGCTTGAAGCCCTTAAATTCCGGTCCGCCATGCTGTACGAACTTGCCGTCATGGATTGGGAACAGGGATGGACCCAGCAGTTTCACCTGGGCGCCCTGCGCAATACGAACGCAAGGGCCCACAGGGTCAACGGTCCCGACACCGGATACGACTCGATCGGCGATTTTGAGCAGGCGAGGCCCCTCGCCCGGTTTCTCAATCGGCTCGAATCGGAAGAGAAGCTCACGAAAACGATCCTCTATAATCTTAATCCTCGTGACAACGAACTCTTTGCCTCCATGATCGGCAATTTCCAGGACGGCTCCGTTCCGGGGAAACTGCAGTACGGATCCGCATGGTGGTTCCTGGACCAGGCGGACGGCATGACCCGGCAGATCGATGCCCTTTCCAACATGGGCATTCTGAGCCAGTTTATCGGAATGCTGACGGATTCGCGAAGTCTGCTGTCGTATCCGAGGCACGAGTACTTCCGGCGGCTCCTTTGCAACATCCTCGGCGGCGAAATGGAACGGGGATTGATCCCGAACGACTTGAACCTCGTCGGCGCGATGGTCCGAGACATTTGCTACTTCAACGCAAAGCGCTATTTCAATTTTCCGGAACTTGAACACTCGGCGAGTAGTTCTGAACAACCGCGGCGGGTAGCCGCAACCTCATGAATCTCTTCGACCTCAAAGGAAAAACCGCCGTTGTCACAGGCGCCAGCACCGGACTCGGCCGCGCGATGACGCTCGCGCTTGCAGCGTCGGGCGCCGACATTCTTCTTGTTGACCACTCGAAGAAAGAAGAAACGGCCCGTGAAGTAAGAACCCTGGGCCGCAAGGCAGTTGCGATGGAGGCAGATCTTGCGCGCATGGATTCGGCAGAGAAGATCGTGGGGAAGGCGATCGTCGAATTCGGAAAGGTCGACATTCTGGTGAACAACGCCGGGATTATCCGCAGGGCTCCAGCGCTGGAATTCTCTGAACAGGATTGGGATGATGTTCTGGCTGTGAATGCGAAATCGGTTTTCTTTCTGGCCCAGGCGGCCGCGCGTGATATGATGAAGCGGAAATCCGGGAAGATCATCAACGTTGCATCCCTGCTTTCGTTTCAGGGAGGTATTCTGGTGCCGTCCTATGCTGCGAGCAAAGGCGCTGTCGCACAGCTTACCAAGTCCCTCGCCAACGAATTGGCCGCGTATGGCATCACGGTAAACGCGATCGCTCCCGGCTATATGGAAACCAACAATACAAAGGCGCTCCGGGAGGATCCGGTTCGCTCAAAGTCCATCCTCGAACGCATTCCCGCGGGGCGATGGGGCGTCCCTGATGATCTGGGCGGCGCGGTGGTGTTTCTTGCCTCGTCCGCGTCAGACTATGTCAACGGCCATGTGCTGGTGGTTGACGGCGGATGGATGGCCCGGTAACACACTTAACTCAGGACACGTCAATGGAAGTCCGATATCTCCCGAATCAGGAAGCGTATAAAAGTCTGGAGACCGAGGAATTACGTCGGTCGTTTGTCATGGAAACGTTGTTCCAGCCGAATGCGGTCTCGATGGTGTATTTCGAGACAGACCGGTCGATCGTCGGCGGTGTGCTGCCGGGTGACGCTCCGTTAAAGCTTCTGCCCACGCGGCAGGAAATGGCATCGGACTATTTTACGGAACGAAGGGAAGTCGGCATTGTGAATGTCGGCGGCAATGCGGTCGTGCGTGTTGACGATCACGATCACACGCTGCATGGCAACGATATGCTCTACGTCGGGCGTGGAAAAAAGAAGATCGAATTTCGCAGTCAGGACAATAAGACCCCCGCCGCGCTGTATTTTGTTTCCTATCCGGCCCATGTCGATTATCCCGATACGCTCGTCCAGCACAGCGAGGCCGAAAAAGTGACCATCGGGTCCGCGGAAGGAGCCAACAAGAGGACGATCAACAAGTACATTCATACGGGCGGCATCAAAAGCTGTCAGCTCGTGATGGGACTGACGCAGCTGGAATCGGGAAGCATCTGGAACACCATGCCGGCGCATACGCATCAGCGCCGTTCCGAGGTCTATCTGTATTACGCCCTCGGGCCCGACGATCTGGTGGTTCACCTGATGGGAACGCCGCGGGAAACGCGCAACATTATTCTACGCGATCGACAGGCGGTGATCTCCCCGAGCTGGTCGGTGCATTGCGGGGCCGGTACGCGCAACTATTCGTTCGTCTGGGCCATGGGCGGAGAAAACCAGGAGTTCTCCGACATGGATGGCGTACCGATGCCGTCGCTGCTGTAAGTGATCTCCTGAAGAACTGAAAGAACTCTGGCAATGAAACTGGAACAGTATTCAATAGGAATAGGTGACCGTTTTGGAATGGAATGTGTCGCTCAGCTCCGCGCGCTTCAAATGGCGGAGTCGCACGGAGTGTCCGTCGTTCCCGTTTGGAACAAATCGAACCGCGAGCACACGATCATCGGAACGATCCCCGGTGACGCGCGCCGGGCAGCCGATGTAGCGGTACAATCGTGCGGGTGGACGGCATCCTATTACGTGGACGCCGATCATATCGGCCTAGCGACGGTGGAGAAGTTCCTTGAGCCGAGTAATTTTTTCACCATCGACGTGGCTGATTTCATCGAAAAACAGGCTTCTGCCGATGTCCTCTCTTCGTTTGTCAAGGACATGAGCCGCTTTCGGGGTTCGCGGGCCATTCCGGGTGTTGAACGCCCTTTGAGCGTCAGTGACGAATTCCTGGCTGCTGTCGCCGCAAAGTACGCGCTTGCTGTCCGGGAGGCCGGCAAGGTGTACCGGTTCATAGCTGAACGAAAGGGAGCAGACAATTTCATTGCGGAGATCTCCTGTGACGAAACCAATACCCCGCAGTCACCGGCGGAACTGTTCTTCATTCTGGCCGCCGTGGCAAAGGAAGGCGTGCCGATCCAGACGATCGCACCGAAGTTCAGCGGATCGTTCCTGAAAGGCGTGGATTATGTCGGCGAGCTTCGCCAGTTCAGGCAGGAATTCGAAGACGACCTGGCCGTCGTGGCGCATGCCAGGAGCGTGTTCGATCTTCCGAAGAACCTAAAACTGAGCATTCATTCCGGAAGCGATAAGTTTTCCTTATACCCCATCATGCACGCGGCGATGAAGAAGTTCGATGCCGGTCTTCACCTGAAGACCGCCGGAACGACCTGGCTGGAAGAAGTCATCGGCCTTGGCTCTGCTGGGGGTGACGGGCTTCTCTTTGCAAAGGAAATTTACGCCGAAGCGGTCAAACGCTTCGACGAGCTTGCGAAGCCATACGCGACGGTCATTCACGTCGATCGGAATGCACTTCCCGACCCGGCCACCGTTGCCCGCTGGAGCCCGACGGAGTTTTCAGAGGCCCTGACGCACGATCAAGGCTGCCCGCGCTTCGATGGACAATTCCGCCAGCTCATTCACATTGCCTTCCGGCTTGCGGCGGAGAGGGGAGAACGCTTCCGGGATCTTCTCCGATTACACCGGGAATCGATCGAAGCGAATGTGACTGGGAATCTCTTCGACCGGCATATCCTTCCATTGTTCCTCGGGGCAACCGCAAAGGACGAACGCCTGACAGCTGCAGCAAATCCGGCCGCGACGATATGATGGGCCATTCACACGCGGGCCGGCTCCAATCAACCCTCCTTCGGCATTCTGTCATTGCATTGATACTGCTCGTTACCGGACCGGCATGCCGGGGCGTGACCGAGGTGACAGTGCTGAAACTCGCCCACGGACTGGACCGGACCCATCCCGTCCATGTCTCCATGGAGCACATGGCCCGGCTTGTTCAGGAACGATCGGTGGGAAGGATGCGCATTGACATCTACCCGAGCGGCCAGCTCGGCACCGAACGCGAATGCCTTGAGCTTGTCCAGATCGGGAGTCTTGCAATGACAAAGGTCTCTTCAAGCGTCCTGGAAGGATTTGCCCCGTCGTTCAAGGTGTTCAGCCTGCCGTACTTGTTTCGGGACGAGGAGCATCGGTTCAGGGTCCTGGACGGTGAGATCGGTCAGCGCCTGTTGATGGAAACCGAGCCGTTCCGGCTCCTGGGACTGGTATACCTTGATGCCGGGAGCCGAAGTTTCTACTCGAAAGACAAGCCGATCCTCACACCGGAAGATCTCCGGGGAATGAAGATACGCGTGCAGGAAAGCGCCACCTCGATGAAGATGATCCAGGCGCTCGGCGGGTCCGCCACGCCGATCGCGTGGGGCGAGCTCTACACGGCTCTTCAACAAGGTGTTGTCGACGGCGCCGAGAATAATCCCCCGTCGTTCTACACGTCACGTCATTATGAGGTCTGCAAATTCTATTCGTTGAACGAACATACGGCAGTTCCTGATGTCATGATCATCAGTACCGTTGTTTGGAATTCGCTCACTCCCGAGGAGCAGGGGATTCTACGGCAGGCGGCGAGTGACGCGAAAGAAGTACAAAAAATCCGATGGCGGGAAGCGTCTGCTGAAGCACTGGCAAGGGTCCAAGAGGCCGGCGTGACCATCTATCATCCTGATCGGACTCTCTTTGCAGAGAAGGTCCGCCCGATGGTCGAGCAATTCAAATCGGAACCGGCAGTCTACGATCTGATCCTGAAGATCAGAGGTGCACAATGACCCTTGAACGTGTTCGCTCCTCGGTCGACAAGGCAGTTGAGTGGATGCTGATTGTCGTATTTGCGACGATGACACTCAACGTGCTCTGGCAGGTATTCACACGGTTTGTACTTGGTGATCCGAGTTCCTATACCGAGGAACTTGCCCGCTACCTCCTTGTCTGGTTGGGGTTGCTCGGCGGCGCCTATGCTGTCGGCAAGAAGATGCATCTCGCCATCGACATTGTTCCAACTCTCGTCAAAGGTCGTCGCCGGCACATGCTCGAGATATTCATTCAATCTTCCATTTTTGTGTTTGCTATCGGCATTGTGCTGTTGGGTGGACTGAACCTCGTCGGATTGACATTGACGCTGCGGCAGGTTTCCGCGGCCCTTCAGATTCAGCTCGGATATGTCTATCTTGTTCTTCCGGTCAGCGGAGTTCTGATGATGTTTTATTCGGGAACGTACATTCTTGAAAGCATTGGGGCCCTCAGGGAGGACCGGCATGGAATGGATTGAAGTGATTGTCCTGGTTGGCGTCTTCGGCATGCTGATCTCGGCCGGTGTTCCGATATCGTTCTGCATCGGAATTGCGACCGCGGTCACCATGCTGGTGACGATCATGCCGATGCCTGCCGTTACGACCGTGGCGCAGAGAATGGCAACGGGGTTGGACAGCTTTGCACTGCTCGCGATCCCGTTCTTTATATTGTCGGGACAATTGATGAACAGAGGGGGAATAGCCCGGCGCCTTATCGAATTTGCAAAAGTGCTCGTGGGAATGCTCCCCGGTGGTCTGGCCTTTGTCAATATCATGGCAAATATGTTGTTCGGATCGATTTCCGGTTCTGCCGTCGCGGCAGCTTCGGCCATTGGCGGATTTATGACGCCGTTGATGGATAAGGAGGGATACGACCGCGATTTCAGCGCTGCTGTGAATATTTCCTCGGCGACAACTGGTTTGCTCATCCCCCCGAGTAATGTTCTAATCGTCTATTCCCTGGCGAGCGGCGGGGTTTCCATCGCCGCGCTGTTTCTCGCAGGCTATATTCCGGGCATTCTCCTTGGAATCATGCTCATGAGCGTTGCAGCAGTAATCGCAATTCGCCGAAAGTATCCGGTGGGAGGATTCGTTCCCGTGCGAGAGGCGCTGTTGAAGCTCTTTGATGCGGTCCCCAGCCTCTTGCTTGTCGTCATCGTCATGGGAGGTATTGTCCTCGGATATTTCACCGCAACGGAGGCATCAGCCATCGCCGTCCTGTACACCTTTGTTCTCTCCGTGATCGTCTACCGCGAGGTCAAGGTCTCGGAACTTCCGGGAATCCTGCTCTCTGCCGCGTCCACGACAGCCATCGTCATGCTCCTGATCGGAACTTCCATGGGAATGTCCTGGATCCTGGCCTATACGAACATTCCGCAAAATGTGAGCGCCGCCCTGTTGGGGCTCACGGATAACAAGATCATGATCCTGCTGATCATCAATCTGATTCTGCTGACCGTCGGAACGTTCATGGACATGACGCCGGCCGTGCTTATTTTTACGCCGATCTTCCTTCCCGTTGCCGTGGGTCTGGGTATTGACCCGGTTCATTTCGGTATTATCATCGTATTCAATCTCTGTATCGGGCTTTGCACCCCGCCCGTCGGAAGCGTGCTGTTCGTGGGTGCGGGAATCGCCAATATCACCATCGCAAAGATCATTCGACCGCTCATGCCGATGTTTCTTGCGATGATCGTTTCGCTGCTTATCGTCACCTATGTACCGGATATTTCATTATTCGTTCCGAGATTGTTCGGATTCTAAAAACATCGGGTATCAATCGTGAAGCCAATTGGAGAATCGTACGATTTCTCAAACCGCACCGTGGTGATCACCGGCGGTACGGGTGTCCTGGGCCGCTCAATGGCTCTGTCACTTTCAGCCTGCGGAGCAAATGTTGCAGTGATTTCGAGAAACCCTTCGAAAGCATCAGACCTTCTTGAGCAGGCAAAAAAGACCCGCGGGACGATGAAGGCCTTCGGGGCGGACGTTGTGGACAAGAAGGGCCTTGAGAAGGCGAACGCGGACATCCTTGAAGCATTTGGGAAGATCGACTGCCTGATCAATGCAGCTGGGGGCAACAGCCCCATGGCCACGACCAATAACGATCGATCCTTCTTTCAGTTAAGCGAGCAGGGCCTGCGGGATGTTTCCGATCTCAACCTGCTCGGCACAATCCTGCCCTGCCAGGTGTTCGGTAAGGTGATGGCCGATAACAAAGAAGGCGTGATCTTGAATGTGACGTCGGTTGCCGGTCTGCGCCCGCTGACTCGCGTTGCCGGGTACGCGGCCGCCAAAGCGGCGGTCAGTAATTTCACCCGATGGCTCGCCGTCACCATGGCGCAGGAGTTTTCTCCTGCCATTCGGGTCAATGCCCTGGCTCCCGGATTCTTTCTCACCGAGCAGAATCGGTTTCTACTGACCGATGAAAAAACGGGAGCGCTCACGGAGCGCGGCCAAAAAATCATCGCCCATACCCCCATGGGACGCTTTGGAAAGCCCGAAGACCTCAACGGCGCCGTTCTCTGGCTGCTTTCACCAGCATCCGAGTTCGTCACCGGAATTGTGGTGTTTGTCGATGGGGGATTCTCAGCGTATTCAGGCGTCTGATGTCGTTATGCTTAAACAAAAGCCCGTCATCGTTGTCAACCGCAGCACACCCTTCGCAGCGGAGGTTTTCGCGCATCTCGGTGAAGTGATCGCCCTCGAATCCGCCGAGGTGACGAACAAGACTGTCCGGGACGCCGATATTCTCATTGTCCGTTCGGAAACCAAAGTCGACAAAACGCTGCTCGAAGGCAGCCGGGTTCGGTTTGTCGGAACCGTCACGATCGGAACGGACCACATCGATCGCAGCTACCTGAATTCCAAAGGCATCACCTTCGCCAGCGCTCCGGGCAGTAATGCCAATTCGGTTGCAGAATACGTCGTAGCCGGACTGCTCACATGGGTCGGCCGGACAGGTCAATCGCTGAAGGGAAAGACGATCGGCATCGTCGGGGTCGGGAACGTAGGGAGCAAAGTGGTGAACGTCGTGCTAGCGCTCGGGATGATCCCCCTTCTGAATGATCCGCCGCGGGCCCGGAAGGAATCCGAATCATCCTTTCTTCCGCTCGACGAACTGATGAATGCCGATTTCATCACACTGCACGTTCCGCTGGCAACGAGCGGGGATGACGCCACCCTTCATTTGTTCGACAAGCAGCAAATAGGCAAAATGAAGCGCGGGTCGGTGCTCATCAACACTTCGCGGGGAGCTGTTGTTGAGACTGCCGCACTGCAGAATGCACTTGCCTCCACTCACCTTTCAACCGCCATCCTCGATGTTTGGGAACACGAACCCGTCATCAACAAGGAACTCCTTGATCGCGTTATGCTCGGTACGCCGCATATCGCCGGCTATTCCCTGGACGGCAAACTAAACGCGCTGAAAATGGTGTACGAGGACGTTTGCAATTTTTTGGACGTTCAACCGGATTGGTCTGTGGATGCCGGCGCCCCGGAAGGGTCATCCCGCCTTCAGTTGCCTGCTCATCTGAAGAACGAGATGGCGTTGGCGTTTGCTGTCCGACAAGCGTATGATATTGAACTCGATGATTCCCTGTTGCGGGAAGCATCCGCGATTACCGATGGCCGTCCGGGGGAACATTTTATGAACCTGCGGGCCGAGTATCGCATCAGGCGCGAATTTGGCAATTTTGAGGTCCAACTTTATCAGGTCGGGCCTGGTGCCGTCCTCCAACAACTTGGATTCAGGACGCTCGTACAGGAGACAGCGCGGCTGTGAGTACGATCGGAAAAGGGTCAGCAGAACAAGCGCTTTCAGATTCTGAGATCAGGGAGATCTGCTCCCTGGCCTTCTCAGCCCCGGTCTTTGAAGGAAAACGGGTTCTCGTTCTTATTCCGGACCACACCCGCCATGCGCGCATTGACCTGTTCTTTCACATTATCTGTGATCTCCTGATCAAGCGAACGAAGTCGCTGGATTTTCTTATTGCCACCGGCACGCATGCCGATATGGAGCCGGAGAGGATCTATCGGCATGTAGGGATCACGCAGGCCGAGCATCGGTCGAAGTTCGCGACTGTCCGTTTCTTCAATCATGAGCACCAAAACCCTGCTGCCCTGGCGGCGATCGGCACAATCCCTGCGGATGAAATCGAACAGGTCACCCGCGGAGTCTTTGCGGAGCCGCTGGAGATCACGGTCAACCGGAAGGTCCTCGAATATGATCACGTGATCATCGTTTCGCCGGTTGTACCGCATGAAGCGATGGGGTTCGCAGGTGGAAACAAGTATTTTTTCCCCGGAATTGCAGGACTGAAAGTCATTGAGACGTTCCACTGGCTCGGTGCCATACTCACCAATCCGGCTGTCAACGGCGTCAAAGACACGCCCACGCGGCGGCTGATCGAGCGAGCCGCTGAATTCATATCGACGCCTCGCACCTGTCTGGCGTTTGCCGTCGACGAACGCAACAACCCCCGGTGTTTATTCATCGGAGATCCGAAAGGAGCATGGTCCCGCGCTGCGGATTATTCTGCAAGCCTTCACATCAGCTATGTCGACAAACCGTATGAAACGGTGCTTGCGATCACCCCGGACCTTTATGAAGAAGTATGGGTGGGAGGAAAGGCGATGTACAAACTCGAACCAATCGTCGCCGACGGGGGAGAGGTGATTATTTACGGACCGCAGATCAAACAGATCTCGTTTGTCCATGAAAACGACATTCGGCGAATCGGCTACCATGTCGTGGAGTATTTCACGAAGCAATGGGAGCGATTCAAGCATGAGCCGAAACTGATCCTGGCGCATTCGACGAACGTTCGGGGGATCGGAACATTTGCAGACGGGGTCGAGAGGCCTCGCATTAATGTCACGCTTGCCACATCCATTTCGGAGGAGATCTGCAAAAAGGTCAACCTTGGTTTTCGTGACTATCGCACAATCGACCTTAAGGCGTGGCGGTCAAAGAAGGATAAGAACACGATGGTTGTGGAGAATGCGGGGCAGAATTTATTTCGATTAAAGAACGGTCAAACACACTGACCGGGCGGTTTTCGACGACTGATTTCTAAAGGAGCTATAATGAGTAACGATCTGAAGATCCCAAGTACCGGAGCCCTTGATTTTGTTTCTCTGGGAGCTCTTGTCCACCGTCTGGATCCCGGGATCATACCGTTCCGCAAGGCAAGTTCCTGTTCGATTCACGTCAGTGGAGGCGAATTCAACGCGGCGGCGAACCTCGCAGACTGCTTTCGAATGAACACAGGGATCGCAACCGCCATGGTTGATTATCCGATCGGTGATCTGATTGCCGAACGGGTGCGGGCAATGGGAGTGAAGCCGTTCTACAAGCATTTCAAGCACAATGGCGTGACCGGGCCGAACATGGCGACGGTGTATAGCGACCGAGGGCATGGTGTTCGGGGTCCTGTGGTGTTTTACAACCGAAGCAACGAAGCGGCGGCGCAGTTGAAACCGGGTGATTTCGACTGGAAAACCATATTCGCGGGTGGTGTGCGATGGTTTCACAGCGGCGGGATCTTCGCGGCCCTGTCGGAATCAACGGGCGAAGTGATCGTTGAGGGCATGAAGGCGGCCAAGAAGGCCGGTGCGATCGTGAGCTTCGATCTCAACTTCCGCGAAAAACTCTGGAACCTTTGGGGCGGACAGAAAAAAGCCGTGGAAGTGATAGCGAAAATCGTGGAACATTGTGACGTGCTCGTGGGAAACGAGGAGGATCTGCAAAAAGGCCTCGGCATTGCCGGGCCCGAAGTGGAAGCGAAATCCAAACTCGATCCCGGCACGTTCTTCGGGATGATTGGCAAAGTGACGGCAAAATATCCGCAGGTCAAAGTCGTAGCGACAACTTTGCGGGAAGTGCACTTGACGAATCATCACAGCTGGAGTGCCGTGGCCTGGGTTGACGGGAAAACCTATTCAGCACCTACCGCAGAACTCGACGTCATAGACCGGGTCGGCGGAGGAGACGGATTTGCGAGCGGATTCTTCTACGGCTTGCTGGCTGGAGAATCCCCGGAAGAAGCAGTGAAACTCGGATGGGCGCACGGAGCACTTCTCACCACGTTTCCCGGCGACACAACAATGTCCACCGTCGAACAAGTCCGCGCCTTTGCAAAAGGCGGCTCTGCGAGAATACAGAGGTAGGATTGGTGTAAGGTAATAGTTACTAGTTATTAGGTATTGGTGGATTGCTGTTCACCGTTTACCGTTCACGGTTTACTATTCACTACTCTTCACTCTTTACTCTTCACCCTTCACCATTGAGATACTCATATGCCCTCAAAAGCTGACATAGGCCTGGTAGGACTCGCCGTCATGGGAGAAAACCTCGTCTTGAACATGGAAAGCCGTGGATTCACGGTTGCTGTTTTCAATCGTACTGTCGATAAAGTCAATCAGTTCGTTCAGGGAAGGGGAAAAGGAAAGAACGTCATCGGAGCCAAATCAATTCCTGAACTTGTACAATCCCTTAAAAAACCCCGCAAGATCATGCTGATGGTCAAAGCGGGAAAACCCGTGGACGACCTCATTGGTCAGCTTCTGCCGCATCTCGAACAAGGGGATATTGTGATCGATGGGGGAAACTCACATTTCCCCGATACCATTCGCAGAACAAAATACCTCGAAGAGAAAGGGATGTTATTCATCGGTACCGGAGTTTCAGGCGGCGAAGAAGGGGCCTTACGCGGTCCTTCGATCATGCCGGGAGGTTCGTCGGCCGCGTGGCCGCATGTAAAGCCCATCTTCCAATCCATTGCCGCAAAGGTGGAGGACGGAACCCCGTGCTGCGACTGGGTTGGTGAAAACGGGGCGGGACATTTTGTGAAGATGGTGCACAACGGAATCGAGTACGGTGACATGCAGCTCATTTGCGAGGCCTATCAGATCATGAAGGAGCTGCTGGGGATGAACGCGGGTGAAATGCATGAAGTCTTCAAACAGTGGAATACGGGTGATCTGGACAGCTATCTGATCGAGATCACACGCGACATCCTGGCGCACAAAGATGATGACGGCAGTGCTCTTGTTGACAAGATCCTCGATACTGCGGGACAGAAAGGAACGGGGAAATGGACGAGTGTCTCGGCGCTGGATCTTGGAATCCCGTTGACGCTGATCAGCGAAGCCGTGTACGCACGGTGCCTCTCGGCAATGAAAACTGAACGTGTTGCGGCTGCCAAAGTGCTGAACGGCCCGAAACCGGTGTTCACCGGTGACCGCGCGACTTTCCTGCGGGATCTGGAACATGCTCTCTATGCGTCGAAGATCGTCTCGTACGCTCAGGGGTTCACGCTGCTTCGCTCAGCGGCGGCTGAGTTCAAGTGGGACTTGAAGTATGGTTCCATCGCACTGATGTGGCGGGGCGGATGCATCATTCGGTCGGCATTTCTCGGCAAGATCAAGGAGGCATTCGACAGAAATCCCGATCTGGCGAACGTTCTGCTCGATTCATTCTTCAGGCAGAAGATCGAGGAGTCTCAGGCGGCATGGCGGAGGGTGATCGCGGCGGCAGTTCTCAACGGTATCTGGATCCCGGCGTTCTCCACAGCGTTGAATTACTTCGACGGGTACAGAAATGCCCGCCTTCCGGCAAACCTGTTGCAGGCTCAGCGCGATTACTTCGGCGCTCATCAGTACGAACGGATAGATAAGCCTGTCGGGGAATTTTTCCACACGAATTGGACGGGTCGCGGCGGAGAAACGGCTTCAACGGCGTACGTGGCCTGAGGGGATCAAGTTTGATTCAATTCGTCCCGCCAAACAGAGGCGGGATCTCCGCTTCGCTCCGACAATTCGACATTTGACATTCGACATTCGAAATTCACCGACTATCTCTTGAGCTCCGCCACGGTGAGACTTTCCACTTCGAGGTGCGGATGGGAGATGGCTTCCTTGATTGTCCGCAAACGGGTCTCGGAAAACCACTGAACATCCAGCCCGTTCAGTTCCGCCACAAGCTTGAGCCAATCTTCTTCCGACTGATGGATCTCATTGTCTGAAAAAGCCAGTACGAGGCCATCCTGCACAAACTTCGTTGCAAGGTCTTTGGACGAGAACTTCGGGGGCTGATCCCTGACATGTTCATTCTCCAAAATTCCCTTGATGGCTTGATCGCAGAACTCTTCCTCAAACCCCAACGCTTTTCCGATCCGCTTCATGAGTTGAACTTCCGATTCAGTGACCTTGCGGTCCTTTCTGATGAGCAGAAGAAGTCCCTTGAAATAACTGCTGGCGTCGATAGCGGAGATGTTCATAATTGATGCTCTCTAATATGATGGTGGTGAGAAAACATTCATGGATGCGATCTTGTGTAGCCATCGGTCATGGTACCAGAAGCCGATGTTTGCAGAGTATTCGTACACTGCACACAAAACGATGAGGACTTCAAATCGACTTCTTCGACACCGCTCGACGAGTGCATGACACATTCGAAGTCTCTGCAATGTACAAGGCCGAACGCATGACCGAGTTCATGCACGGCTTCCTTGATCATCCGCTCCTCGAAACGCCGCGGATTTGCCGGCAGGCCGTAAAGAGTGTCATCGAGGCGAAACGTCGATATGATAGCGGCCTTGCCGTCAAGCTGGGCTTCACCAAACACATAGGTAAGCACCGGAATATACAAGTCCTCCTCTGTCACGGCAAGTACTTTGCCGCGATGCGATGAAAACATCCGAACGAGGCTTGAAAGCAGGAGCGTTGAATAATACTGGTTTCTGGAGGGGTCGAACGCGAAGGCGGGATCGATGCGGTTCGACGTGTCCCTGACGACGGGCATGGAGAAGGATTCATTGATCCCCGTGGTTACGGCGAAAAGGTGCCCGGCGGGAACGGAGCCTATGGGTACCACCATGATGGAAGCCATGGATCACGGTTTCTTCAAACCAAACTTCGCGATTTTGTTATAGAGGGTCACCCGGTCGATATCCAGCATCTCCGCGGACCTCGTGATGTTCCATCCGTTGCGGTGCAGGATATTCTCGATGTGAACCTTCTCGATCGCTTCCAGCGTGTCCCCGTTCGGCGCGGCATGGGTCTGGGCGAGCTGAAATGGCAGGTCTGTCGACTTGATGGAAGGGGGCTTTGCCAGCACCATGGCCCGCTCAATGACATTCTCCAGTTCCCGCACGTTGCCGGGCCATGGATAGCGGATAATCAGATCCAGCGCGGCCGCATCGATCTCCTTCACCGGTTTGTTCATGATCGTCGAGTACTTCTGCACAAAATGTTGAACCAGTGGAGGTATGTCCGACCGGCGCTCCCGCAGCGGTGGCAACGACACGGTGAACACATTCAGCCGGTAGTACAAATCCTCCCGGAACGCTCCTTCCTTCACGGCTTGCTCCAGGTCCCGGTTGGTTGCGCAAATTACTCTGAAATCACTCTTGATCGGCTCGCTTCCTCCCACTCGAGTGAATTGGTGGCTCTCGATCACGCGCAAGAGCTGAACCTGCATCTTGGGTGTGATCGTGCCGATCTCGTCGAGAAAAATCGTCCCACCATCCGCAAGTTCGAATTTTCCCTTTCTCTTGTACTGAGCTCCGGTGAAGGCGCCCTTTTCGTGGCCAAAGAGCTCGCTCTCCAGAAGGCTCTCCGGTACCGCTCCGCAATTCACTGGAATCAACGGAAAATATCTCCGGTTGCTGTTGATATGGATCGTGCGCGCGATCAATTCCTTCCCCGTGCCGCTCTCCCCGCGGATCATGACGGTCGTGTCGGTTTGCGCAACGCTTGTGGCGAGTTCCACCACTTTTTTTATCTGTGGACTTTCACCAATCAGGTCATCGGGTGTCAGGAGTGTGGAAAGATGTTCCCGCAGACGGACATTCTCCTTGGAAAGGTTCTTGTGCCGAAGAGCGTTCTGAACGAGATGCGATAGATGATCGGGATCGACCGGCTTCGTGACATAGTCGAACGCTCCCTCTTTCAGGGACTGGACCGCGCTTTCCACAGAGGCAAACGCGGTGATCATGATGATAGCAGCGGCCTTATCGATTTCGTGAATCCGCTTCTGAAGCTCAAGTCCGCTCATGCCGGGCATTTTGATGTCGAGGAGAATAACGTCCCAGGGGCCCTTATCCAGAAGCTTGAGAGCGCCGGCCGCATTCTCCGCGGCTTCAACACGGTAACCGTCCTGGCGGAACCATTTGGTTAAGGAATCCCTGACGACAAATTCGTCGTCGACAATGAGAATTCCGGATCGGTTGTTTGAGTTCGTTTCCATAGCGGTCATCCAGTCTGTTCAACGTGATCTGGTGCTTGTGCGACAGGCGGTTCAAGAGGGGTCGGAAAAATGATCGAGAAGGTCGTCCCCTCGTTTCGTTTCGATTGTACGTCGATGGTCCCGCCGTAACGCTGAACGATTCCGTGCACAACTGCCAACCCCAGCCCGGTACCCTTCCCCTGATCTTTGGTCGTAAAGAACGGTTCAAAGATCCGCGGAATGTCCTCTTCGTTAATTCCGCACCCTGTGTCACGCACTATCAATTCGATCCCGTTCTGCGCGTTCCTAAAAACAACGCTCAGATCCCCGCCTTCGGGCATTGCCTCGACTGCATTCATCATGAGGGCAAGCAGGGCCTGCTCGATTTGGGCGGCGTCACAGATCATAACCACCGGACGTTCGCTGAGTTTCACCACAAGGCGAATGGAGTTCATTTTCAGATGGTGGTCGATGAGCTTCAGACTTCGCTGAACAATTGCCCGGAGGTCCTCTTCTTTTTGCACCCCCACACGCTGCTTCGAGAACAAGAGGAGGTTCGTAACAATCGCCCCGCAGCGTGCGGTCTCGTCGGCAATTAACGTCAGCTCTTCATGAACCTCCGCCGCGGCCTCCGGTGAAAGCGCGATGCCGGCTGTGATTTTCTTTCGAAGGAGTTTCGCATACGTCAGGACGCCCTCGAGCGGATTATTCAGCTCATGAGCGACGGTTGCCGCGAGTTGACCAAGGGAAGCCATCTTTTCCACGTGAATCATATTTTGCTGTGCCCTGCGCAGTTCGTCCGTTTTGGCGGCGACCCGGAATTCGAGCGTCTCAGTCCATTCGTCGATTTCCTTCCGTGCCCGTTGCAGTTCACCCGTCATCTGATTGAAGGATTGAGCGAGCGCTCCGACTTCATCGGTGGAGCGGACCGGGATGCGATGAGCAAGATTTCCTCTCATAATCTCTGCGGTTCCCAGCGTGAGCTGACGTGTCGGGATGTTGACCATGAGCCAGATGAAAATGCCTGTGATGGAACTGACCGCTGCCACCAGAAACAGAGCAAGGAGGATTTGTTCCTGCGTTGTTTCTGCCATTGCCGCTTCAACATCGGTGAGCGGAAGCATCACATCAAGGACGCCCAGAACCGTCTGGTCCGCATCGTGGGCATGGCAGTCCGCCGTTGAGCATGAAGTTTCGTTGTAGATCGGTGTGATCATTCCGAGGACACCGTGGCCACGGGGAGATTGAAATACGCGGGTGAGTTCCGTGAGATTGAGCGAGCTTGGCGGCAGGTCCGATCCGTGACAGACGTTGCATGCCTCAGCATTCATATCCACAACACTGCCAACCTGGGAACTGTCGGTCGAAAATGAAATCACGCCCTGCTTGTTGTAGATCCTGATCGTCTCAATGCCCGGCTCGTTTCCAATGGTCTTGATGATCTGATAAATGTCTTCGCGGCGATTCAGAAGCATACTGTAGTGCGTCGAGCGCTTGATCACATCGCTCGTACGCGCCGCCGTTTTGACAGCGATGCTCATGTGGCGGTTCGTCTGCCACCCGACGTTCAGTGTCGTGAAAAGGGCAGTTCCGGCAACCATCACGGAAAGGACGATGACAAAAAGGCGAAAGCCGAGAAGTTTGGTGAAGTTCATGCTCAACATGGTTTTGGGAACATACCCTTTAGGGTCAATTCCTGTGCCATTTGAGGCGGGGGAAAAGGGGCGTAATCAGGCGGGTTGAGCAAGTAAGCGGACGCAGAATCTCATTTCTGGCAAATATTCCAACTCCTGAAAATCGGAATGATTGCCATCGCGGCGCTTCCTAGTTCCTGAGAGGAATAAACAGCCGCGCCAGCAGGGCGAAAGCGGCAGGGCCGACCATTTCGAATGGTGAGCGAATGGGGAATCCGCCGTCCAATGCGCTCGGGCCGATGTCGGGCCGGGAGTGCAGACGTGAAGAAATCTCGTCCTTTAGTCTTAGAAGTTCTCGTGCGACTGATTGTGCATTTTCGGACGCAGATCTCCCCTCAGAGAACTTTCCGCTGCTCGCATCAACAAATGCCTTGACAACCCACCCCCGGGTATAGGGCTTATCCGCCAACAGAGCCGGATTGGTTGCGAGCTCCTGGTTATACTGAATAACGGTTCCATCGAAAGGCGATGAGATGCCGATGGTACCCTCATCATGCACCAGCCAACAGCAGGGTGAGTGGCGCACGAGGTGCGTGGGATGATGGGGGAGAACGATCGCAGCAAGCGGTCCGACAAGTGATGCAGCAACATGGTCGAGGCCGATGGTGATCGAGGTATCGTCTTCATGCCGGATCCAGAGATGGCCGGAAACATACGTTCGGTCTCCCGGAAATTGCAACGGATCAAACGAAGAGAAATACCGATCGAGCGCAGTAACGGTCATGTCGGGTAGCGGATCGATCGCCGCGACATTGCTCACATTGGCGTCAAACACAGGGCGGCGCATGATGGCGTCAAAGGCGCATTCATCACACCGAAACTCCATGTCGCAAAGTTTGCAGGCCACCACTCCCGCGTCCATCCAGATGCACCGCGAGGGCTGATCCGTGTGTTTTGTTGTCATGGCATGCTCCTCATTCAACGGACAAATCTATTTAAGTGCTTCATGGTACGACACGACATCGTATTGCGGAACGTCTTTCGGAGTCGGCTCGTCGGTCGCGTGCTCAAAAATCGGAAGGTGCTTCACTGCGAGCCGAAACGCTGCGAATCCCAACGCGATGACCATCAGCGTCACGGAAACTTCCATCCAGGACGGGAAATAGTTCATCCCCGAATATCGTTCAAGAGCTGTGACGCTCAAATTCATGCGGTTCATGATGAATCCAAGCACGACGAGCAGCGAAATCGCAAAGAGCCCGGTCCGGGTTTGCCGGATTCGTTTGATCGAAATAAGCGTGATAGGAACCGCCACGCCGAGGAGGATCTCGCTCAGATAAAGCACGGACTCGGTATTGAACGTCAGCAAATACGGCATCAGCTGATAGGCCATGATGTCCTGGACCTTCAGCACCAGATACACGGCAAGAGCCACACCGCTTACCTTGGCAAGCTGGCTGAGGATCGGAACCTCGATCTCGCGCTTGAAGGCCCTGAAGCTCAGGAATGACTCAATCGTGACCATGGCAGGCCCCACCGCAACCGCCGTCAGGAAAAAGAGATACGGGAGACTTGAAGAATACCAAAGCGGATACACCTTCTCGGGAACAATCAGAAAAAGTGATCCGAGAGATGATTGGTGGAGGGATGAAAGAATCACACCGAGGATCACAAGGGGAATCGAGATCGCGTGAATGGCTTTCTTTGCCCAGCCCATGTTCAGCCGTTCAAAGACGACAGGGCTGAACTCGAGGGCGAGCACCGTGGAGTAGAGCATCACGCACCACCCGACCTCGAACATCACTGACTTCGGATTCCACATGATGATCGGGTGCCAGACGTTCCAGGGCTTTCCCAGGTCATACATCAATGCGAAAACGACAAGGATGTACCCGAGGAATGCCGTCAGGACGGCGGGGCGAAGAATCGGCTTGTAGCGGTCGAGATTGAAGATGTACACCGATGCCGCGACGACAAATCCGCCGGCGGCCAGTCCCACTCCGCACAGAATGTCAAATCCGATCCAGAGCCCCCAGGGGAACGCGTCGCTCAGATTGGTTGAAGCTCCGAGGCCCTGGGTGAATCGAATGAATGTCGAAACGAGGCCGGCCGAAACAATGATCCAGAAGGTGGTTCCCCAAAAGGTAAACCGTGGGAGTCGTAAGGCGCGCATGAAATTCCTCCGTTATTCAGATAATTGATTGTGACCGTTCTTGCCGTTTTGCCGCTCCTGCAGCTTGAGCAACGCGGCTTCGTATGCCTGTACCTCTGTTCGCCTGTTCGTGATCCACCAAATACCGGCGAGTAATGTGCTGCCCCAGAAAACGTAGTTGGGGATTTTCGAGAGAATCGCCCATGTAAGCGTGGGAAGTGGATGATCCGGCAGATTGGTTTTCATGCCGAGCTGTTCGAACGGTTTCGGTGAAAGGAAAATCACCGACGTGCCGCCTGCTTCCTTGACTCCATAGATGTGGTTCTCATACATTCCGGGATCGGCCGCGATCCTGTTCTTTGCCTCCAGGATCAATTCATCGAGCGGGCCAAAGATACGCGCCTCTGTGGGGCATGATTCCACGCATGCCGGCTTCTCGCCCTTCTTGATCCGATCGTAGCACATGTCGCATTTTCGGACTTCCGGATTCAAACTATGCCACTGGTATGTCGGAACATCAAACGGGCATGCCTGGAGGCAATACCGGCAGCCCATGCATTTGTCCGCGTCGTAAATCACCGGCCCCTCGGGCGTTTTTTCGAATGCCCCGACCGGACAGACGGAAGCGCAGGTGGGTTCGGCACAGTGCATGCATTGAACAGGGACGTAAACGTCGTCAACCTGCCGCACGGCCGTGTTGCGAATCTCCGACAGCTTATGGACGTCGGAGGTAGGGTTGCCCCAGCGCTCCGAGCAGGCTTCTTCGCATGCGTAACAACCCACACATCGTGTGATGTCGATGAGAATTCCGTGGCGGGTCATTGTCGGGACTCCTTACGATCCGGGGTTTCCGATGACAGAATGAACGAGCGATTGAACTGATCCCAAGCCTTGTCGTCCGTCAAACGGAGAACACCAGCGACGGGAACACCGCCGTCTGCGAGCGTGACCCCGGCCGGAAGTGCGTTGCTGCGGGAAGTATACTCGGCAATAAATTCTTTGAACCTGCGGATTTCACCGCGAAGCCAATGTGACGCCGCGCCGGCAATGGCGGACGAGGGAAGTTCGGCGGCCAGATTCGCGGGTTCCATGACGGCAATCCAACCCGATCCATAGGGGTCGGCATTGATGCCGGAAGCGTCTTCCAGAACTTCTTCATTCAATTCCAGCAATGTCCCCGTGAGCGGAGCCGGAATCGTCAGCATGCGTTCGCCCTGGCGAAGTGTTACCAGGGGGTCGCCCTTGCGGACGGTGCTGCCGACCGGTTGCGGAGAAATACCGTCAAACGATCCGACGAGCTTTTGCACGAAGTCATCCAGGCCGATCCGGGTTTTTCCGGAGGCAAGGACCTCGATCCAGGCATGCCCCTTGCTGAGGAAAAATCCCTTTGGAATAACGAATCGATCGAGAAGCAACGGAGTTCGGATCGGGACCGTTGCCTGATGTTTTCGGGCAGCACGCTGCACGAAGAAGTCGATGACAACGAATGTTATGATTGTGAGGAGAACGAAGAGAGCAACCATGATAACCTCCGGTGTTTCACTTGTGCCTTGTTGAGCGTCGTTTGAACCTCTGATGTACCCGGAATATCTCCAAGAACCGTGCCAGCCTCTAAAGGGATGGTCTATTTGGTGCAAGCGTAAACCGTTGATATGCTGAAACTTGGGGGGGAGAAATCAAGAGACCAGAAGACCGCTAGCTCTGATAAGGAGTGATCGTTGAAGATTTCAGCGCAGAAAGCATGGAAAAGGCGGGAATTCTCTACAGGGCAATGAGATGGGGAGTGTTGAAAGAATGAACGGTCGTTGAGGTATTATTCAACGGTTAGGGGGCTCTGAACGAAAAAAAACCCCGCAAATGCGGGGCCTTCTGAGTGACTCGAATTCTTCCTGTTTGTCAGGTGCAAACAGCCGTAGCTCCTTCGCCCGTCCATGTCGCATGATATCCCGTTTCAACCCATGCGCTTCCACTCCACATGGACTCAGTGATTTCCCCTGAACCATTGGGATTGGCGATGAGGATAATCCGTGTATCCGCCGTTCCGCCGGAAAAGTTGTCAATAGTGGCTTCAGTAGCCCCCGATGAGAGCGTTTGCCAGGAGATATTCATCGATGGGGTCTGGGAAGAAGGGTCAGAATCGTCGTAGATTGTCAGAGCACCTGATTTTCCATCCGAACTCGAATTTCCCTCGAGCAATTTCCAATCGGAATACGTCTGTTGCGACGATGTATCGGTTCCGTTCCATAGGAGCAGCCACTGAATACTGTCGTTCGACTGGCGCTGCGAAGTCAGTGTAAGGGTCGTCCCATTCAGCGGGAACTGCGATGTCCAGACTCCGTTGATATTCTGACCGGGGAGCAATCCAAGAATTGAAGCGGATTGAAGCAAGGACTTAATCGAACTCACGTAGGCATACGCTGGGCCGCCGCATGTATCTGTTGCCTGAGCGGGGGCTGTGAGGGCAAACGTCGGAAATTTCGGTTGTGTTTCAGTCGGTTCTGTGGACTTTTTTGAGCATCCTGTAAAGACACTTCCCGTCAATACTATGACGACTAACAATCGTTTGGACGTCAACATTAGAACTACTCCTCGTTTGATGAATGGATGAATATGGTCGCTTAATAAATATACAAAAAGAAGAGGTTCTTTGGAACGAAGAGACACTGGCCTTCCTTTTGTAATCCGTGTTTTCCTTGAGTTTGACGATAATTTTTGGTACTCTATAAATTCAAAAAGCTCCCCGGGCGGGAGCTTTTCTTTTAAAGATGGCCGTGGAATTTCTCCCTCTCTTCCCCATATTGCTCTTTTCCGTCATTATTCATGAGATTTCGCATGGATGGATGGCGTTGAAACTCGGTGACCCGACTGCGCGGGACCTCGGCCGGTTAACGCTCAATCCCATTCCCCATATCGACCCGATCGGATCCATTCTTGTTCCGGCTATTTCGCTCCTGTCAACCGGCACGGTGTTTATCGCATGGGCGAAGCCGGTGCCCATCAATCCAATGAATTTCCGGGACATTCGCCGGGACGATATCCTCGTTTCCGTCGTCGGCCCGATCTCCAATCTGATCCTGGCTCTGGCCTGTGCGCTCTTGTATGTCGTGGTTGAAAGTTCGTTCGGCCCGCTGAACTCCATGCCGGACGGATCCGCCCGGGAGATCGTATTGTTCTTTTTAAAGATGTTTTCGTTTGGGATCAGCATGAACATTTTTCTCGCTGTTTTCAATCTCCTCCCGGTTCCGCCGCTGGATGGATCGCATGTCGTTGCGTCACTCCTTCCACCGAAAGCCGGGGAGCGCTACCGACAGGTGGGATTTGCAGGGATCTTCATCATCCTGGTCCTCATGAACATCCCGTTCTTTCGGGATTCCGTAATCGGCATAGTCCGGGCAATCGAATTACCGTATAACCTGCTCATTGAGGCTTTGCTCTGACCCATGGACCGCAAGATTTTGATTCTGGCCGAGAGGAAATTCAGTCCCCTCAAATCAAAAACCGCCAACGGTGCCATTATCTACCTCCGCAACGAAGTCGTGGCAGTTATTGACAGTACCAAAGCCGGTACAACGGCTCAGGATGTGCTCGGGTACGGCGGAGCCATCCCGGTTGTCAAAGACCTGGCTGAAGGACTCCGGTTCGGACCGACTCATTTGCTGATTGGTATTGCTCCCCCGGGAGGCAGGCTGCCGGAGGACTGGAGGCAAATCCTTAGCAAAGCCATCACACAAAAACTCCACATTCTCAACGGATTGCACACGATTCTCTCAGACGATGGCGAACTGTCTTCACTTGCCCGACAGTATGGCGCGGAGATTACCGATTACCGCAAAATTCCGCCTGAAGCCGAGGTTGTTTCAATGGGATCGTGGCGGACTCGGAAGGCAAAGACGGTGCTCACGGTCGGATCGGATTGCAACATCGGGAAAATGACCACGATGCTTGAAGTCCAGAAGGAGTTTCTGAAACGAGGGCTTAAGTCGGATTTTGTTGCTACGGGTCAAACCGGAATGCTGATCCGCGGAAGAGGAATTGCTGTTGATTCGATCATCAGTGATTATATTGCAGGATGCATTGAACGGGAAATCGACCGGTCGGAAACGGAAGGATACGACTATGTGTTTGTGGAAGGGCAGGGGGCGCTGTCGCACATGGGGTATTCGGGCGTCACCTTGGGACTTCTGCACGGCACCATGCCCGATGCGATGATTCTTTGTCACCAGCCGACCCGCGTCACGGATGACTATGGACTTCCGTTGCCCGATCTTAAACACCTTGTGGCCCTTCACGAAAATTTGGTGACATTGTTCCGGCCGACCAAAGTCGTCGGTATCGGACTGAATTCCATCGGGCTGAGTGACGAAGAATCCCTGAAGGCGGCCGCCGTGATTGAGAGAGAGACGGGGCTTCCGGCAGTGGACACGCTTCGGTTCGGCGGCGGAAAACTTACTGATGCTCTGATTCACCACTTTACGACAAGCTGACGAATGGATTGTTTCGCATACAAGAATAACGAACTGCATTGTGAGGATGTGCCTCTTACAGAACTTCAAAAGGAGTTTGGCAGTCCTCTGTACGTGTACAGCTTGTCACAACTCGTCGCGAACTATCAGGCCGTTGACGCAGTCGTTGCCGATCTTGACCACGTCACCTGCTATGCTCTCAAGGCAAATGCGAATCATTACCTTCTGAAAGTACTGGCGGAACATGGCGCCGGCGCAGATGTGGTATCAGCCGGGGAATTATATCTTGCTCTGAAGGCCGGATTCTCTCCGGAGAAGATTGTGTTTGCAGGAGTTGGAAAACGCGAAGATGAAATCGAGTATGCCCTAAAGGAAGGCATATTCTGTTTTAATGCCGAGTCCGAGCAGGAGCTCCAGTTGATTTCCCTGGCAGCCCTCCGGCTTCAAAAGAAAGCACGCGTTGCGTTGAGAATTAATCCGGACATCGATGCCGAAAGCCATCCGTACATTTCCACCGGCCTCAAACAACACAAGTTTGGCATTCCGGCTGATCGTGCAATGGAGGCATTCAAGTTCGCCGTCTCGTTGTCGAACCTTGAAGTCTCGGGTGTGCACATTCACATCGGATCTCAGATCACAAAGATCGAGCCGTTTGTTGCAGCCGCGTCATTCCTCGTTCGATTTGTCCGGGAACTCCGCCAGCAGGGAATTCCCATCACCCACGTGGACATCGGGGGTGGATTTGGAACCCGGTATGTGAACGCGCTGTCGCATGAAGGTCTCCCGGTCGAAGAGGGCGATCAAGCGGAGGTCCAGTCTCCGGAGGAATCGCTCCGTGCCATGGCGCCGGCCCTCAAGGAGACCGGCTGTTCGGTTTGGCTCGAACCGGGGCGGGCGATCATTGCCAATGCAGGGATCTTGTTGACCCAAGTGCTGTATGTGAAGGAAAATGGGACTAAGAAGTTCATTATTGTCGATGCAGGGATGAATGATTTGTTGCGCCCAAGTTTGTATAATGCCTATCACCAGATTGTTCCGGTCAAGCTGGAGACTTACGAGCATGAACGGGTGGATGTGGTGGGGCCGGTGTGTGAGACAGGAGATTTCTTCGCGCGCGACCGCATGGTCTCGAAACTCAAGCCGCAGGAACTGCTGGCGATCCTCACGACGGGGGCGTACGGGTTTGTGAATGCATCAAACTATAATGCCCGTCCCCGGCCGGCGGAAGTTCTGGTGAACGGTGATCGCGTGCGCGTGATTCGCCCGAGGCAAACGCTGGAAGAACTCTGATTCCCGAGGAGTCAAATGAAGCTGCATGATATTGCCATCGTGGGCGCCACCGGTCTCGTCGGCCGAACCATGGTGCGCGTGTTGATGGAGCGCAAGTTCCCCGTGGACCGCCTTGTGCTCCTGGCTTCGGAGCGATCCGTGGGGAAGGAGCTGGATTTCAACGGAACGGCAGTCCCGGTTCAGGTCCTTGCCCCGGATAAATTCCGCCACATTGAATATGCACTATTTTCCGCAGGCGCGATGGTCAGCAAGGAGTACGCCCCCATGGCTGTCCGGTCGGGAGCGGTGGTGATCGACAACAGCAGCGCATTCAGGATGGAGGACGATGTCCCATTGATTGTCCCCGAAGTGAATCGCCGCCAGGCATTTAAACACAAAGGAATTATTGCCAATCCCAATTGTTCCACCATTCAACTCGTTGTCGCCCTCAAACCGCTTCATGACCGTTTCAAAATCAGGCGCGTCGTCGTGTCCACATATCAATCCGTGACCGGCGCCGGACAGCAGGGCGTGGACCAGCTCCGGGAAGAACTTGCACAGCGCGTGCCCGCGACAATGAAATTTCAGCACCGTATCGCGTTCAACACTTTGCCTCACATCGACCTCTTTTTTGATGACGGGTATTCGAAAGAGGAATACAAAATGATCAACGAGACTTCGAAAATCATGGGCGAGAAAATCAAGCTGACGGCCACATGCGTGCGAGTGCCGGCTATTGGCGGTCACGGTGAATCGATCAACATCGAATTCCAAAAGAAATCATCCGTTGAGGAAATTCGTGAGGTCCTTCGTACTGCACCGGGAATTGTTGTTCAGGACGACCCCAAAACAGGCGTCTATCCCATGCCGATCACGGCGGAGGGAAAAGACGATGTGTTTGTTGGAAGGATCCGTAAGGATGATTCGGTGCCGAGCGGAGTGAATCTGTGGATTGTGGCGGACAACGTGCGGAAGGGAGCAGCGACGAATGCGGTGCAGATTGCTGAAGTGCTGGCATTGGGGAAATAGTGAAGGGTAAAGGGTGAAGAGTGAAGAGTGAGAAAGGCCGTAAGAAGTGAAAAGTGAAATGTGAAACGTGAAAAGTTGTTGAGCCGGGTTCTGCATCATTTCACATTTCACATCTTACATTTTACTGGAGTGCTTTGAAACGAGGTAAATGCCATGAGACAAATATTGCTTTACATATTGATTGCTCTGTTTGCAATTGCCGGTTGCGGTAAGGGAAAGCCATCCACCGAACTCGTGACCTTTCAGGTTCGTGGTGTCGTGGTTTCGGTGAATCTGGAAAAACAGCGAATTGTCCTGGACCATGAGGAGATTCCGAATTACATGAAAGCCATGACCATGCCGTTCAAGGTCAAGGATTCCACGCTCCTCGCGAAAGTTCAGCCGGGAGATACGGTTGAGGGCGTTCTTGCGGTTTCCCGAACGGAAAGCTGGCTTGAGTCGTTGACTGTTGTCGGATCAGGTGAAGAGCCGGAATCGGCATCTTCCGCGGCTGATAATATCTTTCGGCGCATCTACAAGGTTGGCAGTCGCATTCCGGAGTATTCCTTCGTCAATCAGGAGGGAAAACGGGTGAAACTCAGCGATTTCCGGGGGAAGGCCATTGCGATCACGTTCATCTA
The DNA here is from genome assembly GCA_040901865.1 of Bacteroidota bacterium. GTDB lineage: Bacteria > Bacteroidota > Ignavibacteria > UBA10030 > UBA10030 > JBBDYD01. The sequence continues at coordinate 84,483 of JBBDYD010000136.1, forward strand.
TTCCCGCTGCCCGCTTCCGGATTTTTGCATACAAATGAGCAACCACTTTGCCCGGGTTCAACGATCCCTGAAGAAAGAACCCCTGCTTGCCAACAAGTGGCACCTCCTGACGATCAGCTTTGATCCCGAATTCGACAAGCCGGCTGTTCTCAAGAGGTACGGCAAGGCGTACGACGCCGATTTTTCCACGTGGGATTTTGTAACCGACAGTCTCAGTACCATCAGAGAGCTGGCTGACGGATTGGAACTTGTGATGGAAGACGATGAGGGGGGATTGATTGCGCACAATCTTCGCACGGCGGTGATCGATCCGCACGGAATCCTGGTGCAAGTGTATAAAGGAAACGAATGGACGGCACAGGAACTTGAAGATGCCATTCGGGCAGCCATTGTGAAAGCCGGTTAATAGTGAAAAAAGACTTCCGACAACGGATCAAAGAGGGCCCCATTCTGTGTGACGGAGCCATGGGGACACTCCTCGATCTGTACGAATATCCCGATCTCCCGCACGAAATCCAGAACATCCGTAATCCTGAAATCGTTGAGCGCATTCACCGCGAATATATCGAGGCCGGAGCGGAGATCATTCAAACCAACACGTTTTCGGGGAACCGGCTCAGACTCGCGCAGTTCCATTTTGAAGACCAGGTCCGCGAAATAAACAAGGCAGGGGTGGAAATCGCCCGACGGGCGGCTGGTGACGGCGTCTATGTTGCGGGGTCCGTAGGGCCTACCGGGAAGCTCCTTGAGCCGATCGGCAAGTTGAAGATCGCCGATGCGCGTGAAGTGTTCCGCGAACAGATCGCGATCCTGGTTGATGCCGGTATTGATGTGCTCATGTTGGAGACATTTGTTAGTCTCACCGAACTTGATGCAGCACTCGATGCGGTGAGGGATCTTAAGGTAAAGATTCCGGTTGTTGCCCAGAAGGCGTTTCCGGAGGACGGAGCGATTCTCTCGGGCACGTTTCCGGTTGAAGTGGCAGAACATATGATCAGCCGCGGCGTGGATGTGGTTGGTGCGAATTGCACCGTGGGTCCTCAGCGCATGTTCAGCATCATCCGCAACATGTACAAAGACGGCGTGTTCATGAGTGCCCAGCCCGCCGCCGGTATTCCCACTCTGCTCGATGGACGATCGATCTACCATACATCACCGGAATACCTTGCCCAATACGCACGCGAACTTCTGCAGGCAGGTGTGACCATCATCGGAGCGTGCTGTGGGTCCACACCGGCACATATCCGTGCCATGAAGCGTGTCATGGATGAATTCACCGGAACTCCTTCCGCGATCCGTCCGCCGTCCGTGCGGGAGCGAAAGGCCGAGAGCCCGAAGCCTCCGGTACTTGAACCGGGCGGCCATTCCTGGTCGGCGTTTGCCGGTAATATCGGAAAGAAATTCCTGACGACCGTCGAGCTCGATATTCCGCGGGGTCTCGACATGTCTTCGTTGATCGAGGGTGCGCGATATCTGCGCAGTTACGGCATTGATGCTATAAACATCACCGACGGGGCGCGGGCACGCCTGCGCCTGAGCCCGATCGCCATCAGCTACCAGATCCAGTCTCAGGTCGGCATCGAAGCGATGACGCATCTTGCAACCCGGGACCGGAACATGATCAGCCTGCAAAGCGAGCTGATGAGCGCGCATACCTTTGGTCTCCGCAACATCCTCGCCATCACGGGCGATCCCACGAGCATCGGCGATTACCCACAGGCAACGTCTGTGTTCGATATAGATTCTTCGGGCCTTATCCGGGCGGCGAAATCCATGAACGAAGGCAAGGATCTCATGGGCAACACCATCGAGGCAAGGACCTCGTTTCTTGTGGCATGCGCTGCCAACCCCATGGCCGATAACATGGATAAGGAAATCGCCAAAATGGAAAAGAAGGCCGCCGCCGGCGTTGATATCGTTTTCACCCAGCCGATCTACGAACTCCGCACGCTTGAACAGTTCCTGAAACGAATCGAATCGTGGAAGCTTCCGGTGATGGTGGGTGTTTTACCCCTGAGAGGTTTCAAGCACGCCGAATTTTTGCATAATGAGATTCCCGGAATGATCATTCCCGAATCAATTCGCGAAAAACTCCGCAATGCCGGCGACCGGGCTTCTACAATAGGAGTGGAAAGCGCCATCGATTTTTTGCGGAAGGCAAAACCGATGGTCGCGGGCGCCTATCTCATGCCTCCCTTCAAGAAGTACGACATGGTGCCACAGATTATGGAAGCGATCGGGTAAAAGTAGGAAACCAAATTCGAAATTGGGTGTTGGATGTTCGGCGTTGGATATTTCTTTTTACTGGATAGCAGCAATATCCAATATCGAACGTCCAACGGTAGGAAACCAAATTCGACATTGGGAGTTGGGCATTCGGCGTTGGATATTTCTTTCCGTCTCAATCCGTTCTTTTTCTGTCCTTTTCCGTTCCTATCCGTGTTCCATTATCAAGTTTCATCAATCCGTTCAGGATTCCCAATTTCGCAATTCGCAATCCGAATTCCACCTTGATTTTTCCCCAACTCTTCTGTACCATGCCATCAAGTTCTTTGCTGTGAATTTCTTTGCTCCTTCGAGGGATGACCATTCGCACCGTTTCGTCTTCCCCATTCTATCTCCTCCCCCTTGTATCTCTCCTCCTCCATACGGGTTGCGATAACCGGATTTTTACCGGGAAACGTGAAGCACGAGGTGTCTGGATGTCGCGCTTCGAATACGCCGTCGATTCCGCCCGGGTCAATCCGTCCGTTGCGAAAGCGATTATCAGGAATGTTTTTGAACGTGCCCGAAAGGCGCGGTTGAACATGGTGTTCTTCCAGGTCCGGGGGAACGCAGACGCTTTCTATAACTCGACGCTTGAGCCATGGTCGGCGATGTTGAGCGGATCGCTTGGACAGGATCCCGGCTGGGATCCCCTTGCGTTTGCTGTTGAAGAGGCCCACCGGCTTGGGTTGGAACTGCACGCCTGGATCAACGCGTTTCCGGTTTGGCGCGGTCCGGGTTTCCCGCAAGAAACAACCCCGAGACCCGTGGTGCTCGCACATCCTGATTGGATTGTCTGCGACAGCACGGGAAGCCCGATGCCTCTCACTCAGAATGGCTATGCGTGGGGCACTCCGGGGAACCCTGCAATGAGAGAACATATCATCAATGTGGTGAAGGAAATCGTCGGGCAGTACGACGTGGATGGCGTTCATTTCGACTACGTGCGCTATCCCGAGGGTTCCAGGGTTCACGGGTTTTCACGGGATTCCGTGAGTGTTGCGCGCTTCCAAAGTCTTAAATCGAATCCCGCACAGCTGCCTTGGGAATACTGGCAGCGTGAACAGATAAACGACTTTATCGCCGGCGCATACGATACCATTATCAGCATGAAACACTGGATCAAAGTCTCCGCGGCTGTGATCGGCAAATATGACGGTTCGGGGTGGACCTCGTATCATGCCGTGTTTCAGGACCCGTATCGCTGGATGGAACTTGAAAAAATCGACTTTATTGTTCCAATGGTGTATTGGCAACGTTCGCATCCGACTCATCCATTTGTACCGCTGATTGCACAATGGCACGACAGGGTTGCGCACAAACGACAAGTACTTCCGGGACTCTCCACCGGTCTGCAACATAAATTCGGATGGCGTGAGCTTTCGGCGCAAATTCACGCGGTCCGGAAGCAGGGACTTCCCGGAGTCGTGTTCTTTGCCTCGGGCGGATTGGA
>JBBDYD010000136.1:88300-97713 GCA_040901865.1 Bacteroidota bacterium
AGGGTGGACCAGCTCCTGAAGGCGGGGTCGCTTGAGGAGGCAAGAGCCTACGTCACCAAAGCAAAGGAAGTGGATCCCAGAAACATTTATGTTTCCGCCTATGAAGAACGCCTGAACGACTTGCTTGAGGAAAAAGCCAAGCGGGATACTATTGAGGCAAAACGACAAGCCGAACAGGAACAGCGGCGAAGCGAGGATGAGGCGAGGCGAAAACTGGAGGAGGAAACGAGGAAAGCGGAAGAAGAAAAGAGGAAAGCGGAGGAAGAAAAGAGGAAAGCGGAGGAAGAAAAGAGGAGTAAGGGCGAAGAGGAAAAGCGGCGGAAAGCAGAGGAAAAGGAAGCTGAAGAAGCGGAGAAGCGGAAAAAAGAAGAGGAGTCCAAAGCCAAAGTTCAATCCAAATCTGCCGCACGTCGTTCATCCGCACCCGAGATTCCGCGGTCAGTCCTTGAAGAGACAAAACGTAAGATTTTGGAGGAAAGAAAAGGCAAAAGTACCCATCTGCACGAGATGCCACCCCCCGGGCAATTTCAAAGCACCTATGAAGAAGGACTCGAGATCTATCGGAGAGTTTTGTTTGAAGTGTGGGTTGACGGTGCAAGCACTCCGGCGGAAAAGAAACAACTTGCGAGCCTCCAGGCGTCCCTGATGATCTCTCCCGAGGACCATACCCGCCTCGAGCGGGATGCAAAAATTGATTCATACACGAGCGCATTCCGCAGGGCATGGTCATCCGGAGCGATTTCTCCCGAATCCGCATCGTTGTTAGCCGACCTGCGCAAGAAGTTTAGCATCAGTATGGAGGATCATGAGCAAATCGAGGCGACCCTGCTCTGGGAACTCCGGTCATCGAACCAAAAAGCGCAGCTCCTCGTTATCGACGACGATCAGAAATTGCTCACAGTTATCTCCGACACCCTCCAGGATGCCGGATTCCAGACAATCCCCGTCACGACATCGGATGAAGCGTTTAAGATCCTCCAGACGGTTACGCCGGACCTTATTCTGTCCGATATTAACCTCGAAACCTCGACCATGGGGGGGTTTTCCTTCTATGAAAAGGTGAGAGAGATTGAGCGCCTGCACGAGATTCCGTTTATTTTCCTGAGCGGATTGACCGACGAAGTGCTCATACGTACGGGGAAGGAACTCGGTGTAGACGACTACATTACGAAACCATTCTCCAGCGATAACCTTATTGCCACCATTAAAGGAAAAATAAAACGGTATCGCCAGATGAAGAAGAAAAAGTAAAAATGTCTGCCCGCCGAAGCCATCAGCCAGTGTGATCGAGGAGGCGCAGGCTGGGAAGATGGAAGCTTGCCCCGGCCCCCCGGGCTGAAGTTTCAAGAAGGCGGGCCGGGGAGTCCGCCTCTGGCGGACGAAGGGATGGAAAATGGATGATGGTGGATGGAATGAAGATGAGTTTGATGACTCCGACCTTTAGGTCGGAGAAACAACCGTAATGAACGGAGAGGGCTTTAGCCCTGAGTTTCAGGCCCATACCCGATCTCTGACTTCTGATTTCTGACCTCTGTCGTTCGCAACCCGCAACCCGTAACTCGAAACTCACACCGCTTCACCTAATACCCCACCTCCTGTACACACACGAAGCAACCAGCACCCCGTTCATCACCACGATGTTAAAGACAAGATAGGCCTCCAACCGGTTCGCAACCGAAAACAGCATCAACAAAAACAACTCCGTCCCGATTCCGAGAAAACCCGATAGAAGTAACCCCACCCGGTCGCCATACCATCGGTGACGAAATTCCTCATCCATCCTTCCTTTTCGACACCAGATATCGATCTTCAAGATCAGCCGATCCTGCCAGCCGTAGAGAATGAGAAAGGCCTTGTGGAGTAGCAATGTGGTTCTGTCTCCCTCCAGATCCTTTTTTGTGATCTCCTCAACCAGACGGTTTGTTTGATATCGGCCCTTCAAGTGAAGATAGGACGTGTGGTAGAAGACATGGTAGGATATGCGGAATGTCATCCCCGCAAACGCGAGGAACGACCAGATCCAAAAAAGTGGATCTCCGGTTGACTGCGCAAGTGTCCATCCGATTCCGGAAAACACAGCGAAACTAACGACAATATCGCCGATGGAATCCAGAAACCGTCCTTTTCTGCTGAATTGCTGTTTCGCCCTTGCAAGCTGGCCGTCTGCGGAATCGAGAAGGTCCTTGAGCGTAATAAGAAGACCGGCTGTGATCAGCGAGGCACGGCCGCCCGCCGCATAAAAACCGGCCGCTCCAAGACCTGCAAAAATGGATGCAACGGTGACCTGGTTCGGGGTGACAGGTGTGTGATATAAAAGACTAACGAGAATTCCGGCGAGGGGCCGGAGGAGGTAGGTGTTGATCAGTTCGTCAGAATGATCGGACTTCAGTGAATCCCGGTAGTTGTACGATTCAGGCATGGTCAGTGTCGGAAATCATCCGTTCGGCAAGGGCGTAGTCCGCAGGGGTATCTATCTCAACGACAGGGAATTTGCTGATATCGATGGCCCAAAACCTGGTTCCTGTATCGATCATCTCCTGAAAGGCAGCCTCGTAGAATTCCTTTTTTCCCGCCGCTTCTTTCATACGCCTGTCCAGTGTTTCAAACAACGTTCTGGAGGCGGGAGCGGAAAACATCTCGATTCCCACAGATTCTCCGAAGGTCTCTGCCAGCGGAATGTGCTTCCCGATTTCTAAAACGTGATCCCATCGGTTAATTTTTACGCGTATTTCCTCGTTATCATGTGGGCCGCTGACACGGACAGCGATCCGATTTGGCTTTCTCTGTGGGGTCGCGAGCGCATCGAGTAACAGAGGAGGGAAGAGGATGTCGCTGTCGAGAAGCAAAAAAGACGAGTGTTGGGCGAAAGCGCGGGCCAAGGAGAGAGAGTAGGCGTTGTTTGTCACCCGAAAGCGGGCATTATGAAGAAACGTCACTTGCACGCGCGGAAAAGCACGTGAAACCTTGGCACGCACCTTAGCCCCTTCGAACCCCGTGACGATCGCGATCTCACGGATCCCGTTCGCCAGTACCGCATCAAGAGTTCGCTCAAGAAGAGTTCGCCCCCCGATGGTCAGTAAACATTTCGGAGTTTTAGCTGTAAGAGGGCGGAGCCGCTTTCCGATTCCCGCCGCGAGGATCACGCATTTCATCGACCCCCCTGATCCCGGAAGAAGGCTTTGAGTATTTCCAGGAGGCGCTCATTCTGTTCTTTCGTGCCAATCGTTATGCGCAAACAGTGCTCGAATTCCTTTTCTGTGAAAAACTTCACCATAATTCCTTCGCGATTCAGAAGCTCCTTGAGCGGATCTCCCATCTCTCCCGGTATTCGCACAAGCACGAAGTTGGCATCAGAGCGATGGCAGCGAACCTCCCGCTGGAGGTCAAAGAACTGATAATACCGCTCCCGATCAGCCCGTATGCCCTGATTGACCTTATCGTAATACTCCCGCGAGTCAAGCGCCGCCAGAGCCAGGAGTTCTGAAATCCTGTTATATCCCAGGTATCGCGAGGCGAACTTTGTCAGACGGCTCAGGCTTGCTCCTGCCGCTGCGTAGCCAATCCGCGCACCCGCCAGGGCGTAGAACTTGGAAAATGTCCGAAGAATAAGCAGGTTTCTGTACTTGCCGATGAGATCGCTTACGCGGCGGGGAGACGACTCGGCAAACCCAAAATACGCCTCGTCGAGGATCACAATGCTTTCCCGAAACGCTTCGGTGAGGCGCTCGAGATCGGAGTCGCGGAATGAATTCCCCGTCGGATTGTTCGGCGAGGCGATCAGAACTACACGCGGAGACGTTCGCCGGTAGAGGGTAATCATGTCATCCACATCATAGGCAAAAACATTCCCGGCCTCGCGGAGTTTATACGTGATAGTCTCTCCGCCGACTTCGGCGGCCACGGACCGGTAGTACCACCACGATTGATCCGGACACAGGATTTTTTCTCCGGGGCCAAGGTAACAATGGACCGCCTGCTTCAGCATATCCTCGCTTCCTTCGCTCAGAAGAATCAGGTCTTCCGGAATTCCATGCTCGGCCGCGAGCCGCTCAGAAAGAGCGCTCTTGACGCCCCTCTTGAAATCCCGGGAATAAAAACTCAGTTCATTCAGCGAAAGGGTCCTGAGGACCTCAAAGCACTTCGGCGCAGGGCCGTAGAGGTTTTCGTTGCGATCGAGATAGAGGTAGGGAGGTGTCATGATGTGAAATAAGGAGAAAAGAAAAACGCAGAGTCGCAGAGGACGCAGAGAATCGCAGAGAATCTACACACTCTGCGTCCCTCCGCGCTCTCTGCTTCTCTGCGTTGATCTTCTAATCGTTGCGCAATCATCTATTCAATTACCCACGGTTCCAGCAGATTGTCCCCAATTCCCTGAATAAACCGCGAGGGCTTACTCAGGATCATCCCAGATTCGCGATCGTAGACGTTGATCGGATACGTAATGAACAGGTGTTCCTTCGCCCGGGTACAAGCGACATACATCAGCCGCCGCTCTTCTTCCAGCTCTTCATCGCTTGCGACTGACCGCATGGTGGGGAACCTGCCTTCAAGCGCGTAAATCACAAACACCGTATTCCACTCCAACCCCTTTGCGCTGTGCACGGTGGAGAGCGTAAGGTACTCTGTCTCGGGACCCGGAGACTCGACATCACTGACGCTCTCCGTGGGTGGCTCCAGGGCCAGATCCGTCAGCAGCGAACTGATGTCCTTGTAACGTTCCGTGATATTCTGAAACATCTCAAGGTCTTTTTTTCTCTTTGTATGGTCATCGTACCGCGCGCGCAGAATCGGCTCGTAATATTGCAAAAGATGATACGTCTGCTCGGCGGGGCTGAAGGACGGTTTCGACGCTTCGTTGAGCACCTTGAACAATCCCTGCACCGGATCAGGATAGGCCTTGTACTGTGACCAGAACGCCAAACTCTCGTTGTTTCGTTGGTTCGCCCTTTCGTTGTCTCGTTGATGCGTTGATGCGTTGATGCGTCTTTCCAAAATATCCTCAATAACCTTCTCTGACGTTCTCGGACCCACTCCATCGAGAAGCAGCAATATCCGGTTCCAGGAAACGACATCCCGCGGGTTTTCGAGCACGCGAAGATAAGCGATCATGTCCTTGACATGCGCAGTCTCAATGAACTTGAATCCGCCGAACTTTCTGAACGGAATATTGGCCTTCGTCAGCTCGATTTCCAGATCGAACGAATGAAATGACGATCGGAAGAGGACGGCCATGTCTTCGAGAGCGATCCCTTGTTCCCGGAGCTCAAGGATCTTCTGAACGAGATACCGCGATTGCATGTTCTCGTTCTCGGCCACCACGAGCTGCGGCAGTTCGCCGCCGGGTTTCTTGGTATAGAGTTCTTTGCGGTACATTAATCATCCCGGAGGTTCCGATTCGAATCGGAACTTGCTGTTGGGATTCCCCGCGCAAGTATCTCATTCGCCAGATTCAAGATCGGCTGCGTGCTCCTGAAATTCTCTTCCAGCTTGACGATTTTGCAATCCGGATACACCTTCGGGAAATCCAGAATGTTCCGGATGGTGGAGCCCCGAAACGAGTAGATTGATTGTGCATCGTCGCCGACGACCATCAGATTATTGTGCCGCGAGGCAAGCAACAGGGCGATATCGGCCTGGACTTTGTTGGTGTCTTGATACTCATCCACCATGATGTACTTATACCGGTCTGACAATGCTTCCCGCACCCCCTGGTGTTCCCGCAGTAGTCGGGCTAAGTTGACAAGCAAATCGTCATAATCCATCAATTGGTGGTGCTTCTTATACCGGTCGTATTCTTCGTGAACCTTCCTGATATCCCCTTCCTGCTCGAGGTATTGCGGGTAATCGATACTAAGAAGCTCGGGAAGCGGAGTGTGGGTGTTCACCACGCGGCTGCAAAGGTCATACAATGCTTCTTTTCGCGGAAAGCGCTTTTCCTTTGTGTCAAATTTGAGTCTTGTACGAATGAGATTCATGACGTCCTCGGCATCGGTCTGGTCGAGGATCGTGAAGTTCATTTCGTATCCCAGCAAGGGGGCATGTTTACGCAGAATGGAATTGGCAAACGAGTGGAACGTTCCGCCCGAAACGCGCTCGCATCGCGCATCGAGGAGCATTGATGCCCGTCGAAGCATTTCGTGAGCCGCTTTTCTCGTGAATGTGAGCAGAAGAACATGGTCGGGTCTCACGCCGAGTTCCACAAGATAGGCCACGCGGTACACGATCGTTCGCGTTTTGCCCGTCCCGGCTCCCGCAATGATCAGGTGTGGACCGTTCACGGACGTTGCCGCTTCATATTGAGCGGGATTGAGGTCGTTCTTGTAATTGACCGTGAACTTCTGCGGAACAACGAGCTGAAGATTCTCGTGGGGAAGGGGTTTGAGGGTAAACTTCTTCATGGGCGCAAGATACTCACTGATGCTCGCTGATCACAGATGGGTTTTTGAAATGATCTGAAGTAATGGCATGGCGTTAAAATATTGACAAAGATAGGGAAAATCGTGATAAAGGGTAAGACCTTCAGACAGCTTTTCTCCGTGGAACTCTCTTTTCTTTCTCTGTGTAACTCCGTGAAATCTCCTGAGTCACTTGAGAAATCCTCAACAAAGCCGTAGCTTGATAATGAACGATGAATGGTGAGCCCAATGCCATTCAACGGGAAGTCGAAGCATCAATCCTCACCGTTTACCGTTCACCGTTTACCGTTCACTGTTCACCGTTCACTATTCACCACTCTTCACCCTTTACCCTTCACGATCATGAATATTCTAGTCTTAAACTGTGGTTCCTCCTCGCTCAAGTTCCAGGTTATCGCCACAGATCTTGAACTCATTGAAAAAGACGGCGACCGTCAACTCGCACGCGGACTGATCGAGCGTATCGGAAGCCAGTCGCTCATCACTCTGGAGGCCACCGGAAAGCCTGCCGTCCGGCAAGCGGCTCCTCTGCGTGATCATCGCGCGGCGCTTGATTTTCTTCTCCGCTGGATCGTTTCCCCCGAAGCCGGGATCGAAGGAATTCGCTCCATGGGAGATATCCATGCCGTGGGGCACCGTGTGGTTCACGGTGCCGAGAAATTCACGCGGTCGGTGGTCATTGACGCCGAGGTGATCAAAGGCATTGAAGATTGCATTGAGTTGGCGCCCCTGCACAATCCCGCGAATCTTAAGGGTATTCACGCGGCGAGAGAGATCATAGGCACTGGCGTGCCGCAAGTGGCGGTGTTTGACACGTCGTTCCATTCCACAATGCCTGAGACGTCGTACCTCTATGCCATTCCATATCAATTGTACAGGCGTCACAAGATTCGCCGATATGGTTTTCACGGCACATCGCACAGGTATGTGGCATATCGCTATCGCCAACTCATGGGTGCCAAACGGGATGAAGTGAATATCATCACCCTCCATTTGGGAAACGGATGCTCGATCTGTGCGATCAAGAACGGAAATTCTGTGGATACGTCCATGGGCCTGACTCCCCTGGAAGGCCTGGTGATGGGAACGCGCTCAGGCGATATCGATCCGTCAATTCTTGAATTTCTGATGCACAAAGAGGGAATGTCGATTCCGGAAGTGGACACACTCCTGAACAAGCAATCGGGGCTCCTCGGCATTTCGGGTCTCACGAATGACATGAGGGACCTGCTTGCGGAAGAGCAGGAGCATCAGGATCGCAGGGCCAAACTCGCAGTGGATATCTTCTGCGGGCGGATTCGAAAGTACATCGGGGCCTACCTGGCAGAAATGGGTGGTGCCAATGCGGTTGTGTTTACAGGCGGAATCGGTGAAAATTCGCCTGTTATCAGGCAGAGGGTTTTCGAGGGATTGGGATTTCTCGGCCTTGAAATTGACGATTTACTGAACAAGGCCATGACGGGAGGAAAAGAAGGGGAGATCGGAAAGAAAGGATTCATGCGCATCATGGTCATCCCGACAAATGAAGAACTGTTGATAGCACGAGACACTGTTCGGAGCGTGAAGAACGCACCGAGAAGGTGGTAGGATTACGAATCAACGTAACAACGACAAGAACGAAACAACGAATCAACGAACAAAACCCGCTTTTTCTCACATACTCATATACTCAACTACTCATCTATTACAATGCCTGCCATAAGTACCTTATACATCCGCAACATGGTATGCCCGCGATGTATCAAAGTTGTGCGTGAGGAACTGGAGGGCTTGGGGCTCGATGTCCGGAATGTCAGTCTGGGGGAGGTGTCAGTGTCTGGAGCGGAAAAGTCACTCCCGATCCCGGCCATCCGGAAAGTACTTGAGAAAAATGGATTCGAGCTAATCGAAGACAAGCGCGCAAAAGTGATCGAGGAGGTCAAGCACGCTGTTCTCAACCTCGCCCGCAACGACCACGAAAAGAACCCGATCCGCCTAAAAGACTCTGAATACATCGCCCGCAAAGTTGGCAAGGAATACCATTCGCTCAGTTCTCTCTTTTCATCTGTCGAAAACCTCACCATCGAACACTACCTCATTCTCCAACGCATCGAGTACGCAAAGGAACTTCTGAAGTACGGGGACCTGACCCTGAGTGAAATATCCTACAAACTGGGCTACAGCAGCGTTCAGCACCTTTCCAACCAGTTCAAAACTGTTACCGGAATGACGCCCACAGAATTCCGCTCCATGGGGGGGGGCCGCATCGCCATTCGATCGATCATGTGATATAGTTTAGGCGAGGTTGAAGGTTACCTTCAACCCTGCAATCACGAGAGAAGGTAACCTTCCGCAAGGGGTTTCCATGAGCAGACGTGAAAACATTGGGCGAAGGTAAAGGTTACCTTCAGCTTGGCTTGAACACTGAAGAAGGTAACCTTTAACTATGAACTCCCCTGGGGGCGTATGATATGAACCGGGATGAACCCATAGAAGGCAACTTGTTCTACCACATCTACAATCGCGGGAATGATCGACAACGGATCTTCGGCGATGAGTCGGATTACTTCGCCTTTCTTAAGAAGATGAAATCGTTGGCAGTCCAGTATTCTGTTGCAGTGCCGATCTACGCGCTCATGCCGAATCATTATCACCTGATTGCACTCCAAAACACAAGCGGCAATCTTTCGAACATGATGGGTGCATTGGCAACATCGGCAGCAAAACGGTATAATCTGAAGTTCGGACACATCGGGCATTTGTTCCAAGGACCGTTCCGGTACAAAGTTGTTTCGGAGGAATTCTTGTGGTATGTGGCTTGCTATATTCACCTTAACCCGGTTCGGGCGGGGCTTGCGAAGCTCCCGGGAGAATGGCCATATTCAAACTTTGAGGATCTGTGCAAAAGGTTGAAGGAAACCTGTAACTCAGTTTGGCAGGGTTATCCGAATTACGTTTACAACGTTCTGAAGGACGATGTTCTGGAAAAAGAGTTCCGGGCGAAGGTAAAAGGTTACC
>JBBDYD010000137.1:0-81698 GCA_040901865.1 Bacteroidota bacterium
ATTGAAAGAAAGAGCGGGGGGGGGAGAGTGGATGGTTTTGAAGTTCCCATCTTGTAAACGGCCAGTGCAATTCCACCTTTGGCAATTTCTTCTGCCTGCATCTGATACGCGTGGACTTCTCCCACCCGGTCGACTGCTCGCTCTGCTTTCTGTAGCCCGACAGAGTATAACCCGAGAATGATCGAAACCGCACCGACAAAAATTACTCTGGAATTTCCCATTTTATTTCAGGCCCTTATCCTGAAAAACCGCATGAACGAGCGACAGAACTCCACTATTGATAAGGAATTCTCGAACCACTCATTGTGACATGTATCAAGAATCTGCTTAGAGACTCTTTGCGAATGTTTCGTACGATCCGGGCCTTCTTCCATGGATGCTACCTTGATTCCGGCCTGAAGTTTTCGGAAATTCCATCCTTAACAAGGGAAAATAGCGAATTTCATGCGAATTTCAAAAATGTTTGTCCCCACGCTTAAGGAGACACCTTCTGACGCCACGATTGCAAGTCACATCCTGATGCTCAGGGCGGGGCTTATGAGGCAGTTGACAGCTGGTGTCTATGCCTTTCTCCCCATGGGGTACCGAGTTATGCTGAAAGTGATGCGCATCCTTCGTGAAGAAATGGATGCAATTGGCGGACAGGAGTTCCATTTCCCCGCGCTAAATCCGGAATCCCTTTGGATCCAAACAAACCGTAGAAACATTCCGAACCTGATTCTCAGCATCAAAGAGCGTGACCTGGTTCTTGCCCCAACACACGAAGAAGTCGTTGGATGGCTGGCGGCAATGCATATCCAGTCGTACAAAGACCTCCCACAGCTCTGGTATCAAATTCAGACGAAATTTCGGAATGAGCCTCGGCCGCGTTCCGGGGTACTGCGGGGCAGAGAGTTTATTATGAAAGACTCCTACAGTCTCGACGCTACTCAGGAAGGACTGAATCTCCAGTATGAGGCGCACGCGGAAGCGTATAAGCGAATTTTCTTGCGATCCGGACTGAAGTTCTTTGTTGTCGGTGCGTCGAGCGGAGCCATGGGTGGCACGGGTTCTCAGGAATTCATGGTCGAATCCGAGACAGGTGAGGACACTGTCGCACTCTGTCCTACCTGCTCCTACGCTGCGAATTTGGAAGTGGCAACATCAGCCCTGCCAGCAGTCGGGCGCGTTGACGAAAACCTCGCCCTCGAGGAAATCGCAACACCGAACGTACGGACCATCGACGCATTGGCTTCATTTCTTCATGTGGGCCATGAACGGCTGGCAAAATCTGTGGTTTACAGACACGATGGGAAACCTGTTCTCGCTATGCTTGTTGGGAACGATCAGCTCAATGAAACAAAGCTTGCTGCGGCTCTGGGCGGCGGTGATGTGCGTCCGCTTGAAGCCTCTGAGTTGAAAGTCCTAACCGGCGCTGATGGCGGTTCCATTGGCCCTGTCAATCTCAAGGGATTCAGAATTGTGGCGGATCTAAGGCTCAAAGGAGCCAACGGACTGATCAGCGGCGGCAATCGAAACGACATGCACCTCAAGAACATCGATTTTGATCGCGATGTTAAACTGGATGGACACTATGACCTCAGGAACGTGGAGTCTGGCGAACCCTGCGTCCAGTGTGGCGGTGCACTCAAAGTCACGCACGCCATCGAGATAGGCCACATCTTCAAATTAGGAACAAAATACTCTGAAGCCCTCAATGCCACAGTCCTGGATGAGAACGGACAATCCAAGCCAATTATCATGGGAAGCTACGGCATAGGCGTGGAACGCATTGTCGCATGCCACATCGAACAAAACCATGACGAACACGGAATTGTCTGGGACAAGGCCATTGCACCCTTTGCGGTTCATCTCATCGCAGCCAGCATGAACAGCAAGGAAACGGTTCTTACGGCAAACCAACTGTACCGGATGCTGACCGAAGGCGGTCTCGAAGTGCTTTTTGATGACAGGTCCTCTGTGACGGCTGGATTTAAATTCAAAGACGCTGATCTTCTCGGAATGCCTTTTCAGGTCATCGTCGGCGAGCGGGGATTGAAGGAGAAAAAGATTGAAATCAAGCGTCGGGCGACAGGGGAACGAACCATGGTCCCTCTCGAAGAGGTCCTGACAACGCTGCGCTCTTTTCTCTCGGCTTAGCCGTTCCCGGAAGTTTGTTTTTTCTTCGAGGATTTTCGTATCTTCATTCTGGCAGTGCTGCTCCCACTTGTGGTTCCTCCACTGTTTGCATCCGTTGTTGATACTCCATGAACCAATTCATTCATCTGCATAACCACTCTCATTATAGCCTCCTCGACGGTGCGGCGACCATCGAAGGGATTGTGAAAGCAGCGTCACGTCACGGCATGCCTTCCGTCGCACTGACGGACCATGGGGTCATGTTTGGCGCTCTTGAGTTTTATAAGAAGGCCAAAAAGGAGGGAGTGAAGCCCATTATCGGGTGTGAAGCGTACATCGTAACTAAAGGGAGCCGCAAAGAACGGTCGGCAGAAATGCCCGTAAAAGGGAGGGGCAGAGGTATCTACCACCACATTCTTCTCCTGGCGAAGAACGAGACGGGTTATCGAAACCTGATGAAGCTGTGCACAATCGGCCACACCGATGGCTTCTATTATAAGCCGCGGATTGATGTGGAAGTGCTCAATCAGTACAAAGAGGGCATCATTGCAACATCGGCATGCCCCGGCGGGGTGGTAGGTGCCCATCTCGTAAACGGAGATTACGATGAGGCGTTGGCCGCCGCAGGGCTCTACCGGGATGTGTTCGGGTCCGATTTTTACATTGAAATTCAGAATCACGGCATGGAGGTCGAAAGACCGATTCTCCGTGATGCTCCACGCATTGCAAAGGAACTCGGGCTGAAACTTGTTGGTACCAATGATTGTCACTACATCAAGCATGAGCACGCAATATCACACAACATCATGCTCTTGATACCTGATGCGAGCAGCACAAATGTTCCAGACCACACGACGCTGCGCTACGGGACGGATCAGCTCTTTTTCAAAAGCGCGCAACAAATGGCCGAGGTTTTTCGGGATTATCCTGAAGCCATTCGATCGACCCTGGAGATTGCCGAGCAATGTACGGTCGAGTTGGATCTCAAAACAAATCACATGCCTGACTTCCCGATTCCGCCCGATGCGGGAGTCACGACGCTTGATGAGTATCTCGACAAATTGGCGGTACGCGGTTTGCAGAAACGCTATGCAAACCCCGGACAGGATCTCCAGCAGAGGCTGACGAATGAACTGGATGTTATTAAAAGAATGGGGTATGCCGGATATTTTCTGATCGTGCAAGATTTCATCAATGAAGCGAGGAGAATGGATGTCCGCGTAGGGCCCGGAAGAGGGAGTGCGGCCGGGAGCCTCGTTTCGTATGCCCTTGGAATCACCGATGTTGATCCCATTCACTTTGGACTTCTGTTTGAGCGCTTCCTCAATCCGGACAGGGTCAGCATGCCGGATATTGACATCGACTTTGCCGACGACAAGCGTGATAAGGTTATCCAGTACGTACGCCAGAAGTACGGAGAGAACTCTGTTTCACAGATTATCACTTTCGGAACGCTTTCTTCGCGCGCTGTTCTGAAAGATGTGGGACGTGTGCTGGGAATCCCTTTGAGCACCATCGATTCCATTACGAAACAAATCCCGGTATTCCAGGGAAAGGTGACACCCCTGGCGGAATCCTTTGAGACCATTCCCGAATTGAGGTGGGTCAGGGACAGTCCTGACGAGAAGATCAAACTTCTGGTGGAGACAGGGAAGGTGCTGGAAGGGATGAACCGCAACGTTTCGATGCACGCAGCGGGTGTTGTGATCGCGCCGGGGGACATCAGCGACTTCGTGCCGATGTACAAAACGCCGCAGACCGAGCTGATGACACAGTACAACATGAAGGATTTGGAAGAAGCCGGCCTGCTGAAAATGGATTTTCTCGGATTACGGACACTCACCGTCATCGAGAATGCGATTCGCTTGATCAAAACGAATCACGGGGTGGACCTCGATTTGAACAAAATTCCGCCTGATGATCAGAAGACCCTCGATCTCTTTTCCAAAGGGCAGACCGTCGCGGTGTTCCAGTTTGAAAGTTCCGGGATGCAGGACTACCTGCGCAAGCTTAAGCCCACATCGATCCACGACTTGGTTGCCATGAATGCGCTCTACCGGCCTGGGCCGATGGAGAATATCCCCGATTTTATCGACAGGAAACACGGTAGGAAAACAATGGAGTACCTGCACCCAAAACTCGAGGCAACCCTGCGCGAGACATACGGGGTCATTGTCTATCAGGAACAAGTGATCAAGATTGCCAGCGATATCGCCGGGTTCAGTCTTGCGAAGGCCGACATGATGCGTCGCGCCATGGGCAAGAAAGACAAGAACCTTATGGCCGATCAGAAAAAGGAATTTGTCCAGGGGGCCTTCGGGCAGGGCGTTGAGAGGAAGACTGCATCGGAAATTTTTGACCTCATCGAAAAATTCGCTTCCTATGGATTCAACAAGTCGCACAGCGTTGCCTATTCGGTGCTAGCGTATCAAACCGCCTACCTGAAGGCGCATTATCCGGCGGAGTATATGGCGGCGACGCTGACGAGTGAAATTGGCGACACCGACAGGATCGTTCTGTTTATTGACGACTGTCGTAAAATGGGGATCGACGTTTTGCCCCCCGACGTCAATGAAAGCGGCGTGGATTTCGTGGTCTCGCCAAATGGGCTGCGATTCGGGCTGAGCGCGATCAAGAACGTTGGTACGGGGGCCGTGGAGCAGATCGTGCGAGTGCGATCGGAGAATGGCAGGTTCCAGGATATTTTCGACTTCTGTGCAAGGGTTGACCTGCGGGCGGTGAACAAGAAAACACTGGAAAGTCTCATCCTGGCAGGAGCGTTCGATTCCCTCCACGACAATCGGGCTGAATTGTTTTTCTCAGTTGAACGGGCGGCCGCCTACGGGCAACAACTCCAGGAATCCTCCGGACGGGGTCAGTCGAGTTTGTTCGAGTCGGGAGGTACCAAAATTCAAACAAGACCGGTGCTCCCGGCCGCAGAACCCTGGGGGGAAGCGGAGAAACTGTCGAGAGAAAAGTCGGTGCTCGGTTTCTATGTTTCGGGTCACCCCCTGGAAAGTTACCGGGAAGAAATCGAAGCATTTGCCAACGCACGGCTTGGCGAACCCGCCGGTGCAAACATCAATGCGACTGTCCGCGTGTGCGGGATTGTGTCTTCTGTGAAAAAAAAGATTGACCGGAGGGGGAATTCGATGGCCTTTATTACTCTCGAAGACTTCACCGGGAAAGGGGAGGGGATTGTGTTCGCGGATGCATATAAGAAGTATTCGTCCCTCCTGAACGTTGATTCCATGGTGATGGTGATCGGCAAGGGTGAGGTCAACGGGGATTCCCTGAAGGTTCTCGTCAACGAAATTCTTCCCATGGAGCGGGTGAGAGAGCAGTTTACGAAAAGCGTGAGCCTTACGTTGGACCTGGACAAGGTGAACGAGGACACGATTGTGGAGCTGCGAAAAATTCTCGAATCACACAGTGGGAAATGCCTTTGCTACCTGAACCTCAACGGTGGCGGATTAAAACAGAATTCCCTATATTTAACCCGCCGGCACGTTGTTAACCCCGACAAGGATTTTGTTCGTTCCGTCAAGCGGCTGTTGGGTCCCGCTGCGATTCGGCTGCAAGGATAAAGGAGCATTCATGAAACCTGTAACGCTTACTGATGATAATTTTCAATCCGAAGTATTAAACTCCGACAAACCGGTCTTGGTGGATTTCTGGGCCGAGTGGTGCGGGCCCTGTCGAATGGTTGCGCCGATTGTAGAAGAAATGGCCACGGAGTACAGCGGCTCACTCAAAGTCGGAAAAGTCGATGTAGATGCGAATCAGAAAGTATCGATGCAGTTTGGCGTACGGAGTATTCCCACGCTCCTCATTTTCAAGAACGGCAAGGTGGTGGATCAAATTATCGGGGCAGTGCCGAAACGTGCTCTCGCCGACAAAGTCACGAAGCATCTCAACTGAATACGGATCATACGGAATGCGAGAACGCCTGCTTGCCTTGAGGCTTCTCGCATTTTTGTTTTCGGCCAGGTCGCCGGTTCTACTTTCTCCAGGAAGGTGTCATGACACTACAGTATAAAAAAAGGACTCATACCTGCGGGCAACTTCAGCCCGTGGATATCGGCAAGACGGTCACGTTAACGGGATGGGTTGACGTTCGGCGCGATCTTGGAGGCGTCGTGTTCATCGATCTGCGCGATCGTTACGGAACAACCCAGGTCGTTTTTTCCCCTCAGCATTCGCGGCAAGCCTATGATCTGGCGCAGTCGCTTCGCTCGGAATATGTCGTTTCCCTTACCGGTACAGTGGGAAAGCGCCCCGCGGGGACCGAAAATGAAAACACCGCCACCGGCGCCATTGATGTGGCTGGCACAGAGTTGACGATTCTCAACAAAGCGGAGACGCCTCCATTCCCCATCAAGGATGACATCGATGTCAGCGAGGATATTCGCCTCCGGTATCGATACCTCGATCTGCGAAGGCCCGGCGTCCAGCGGAATTTCCTCATCCGTCACAAGGCATCGTACGTCGTGCGGTCGTATTTCGACCGTTTGGGGTTTACCGAAATTGAAACACCCGTCCTGATGAAAAGCACGCCGGAAGGAGCGAGAGATTTTCTTGTGCCAAGCCGTATTCATCGGGGGAAATTCTACGCTCTTCCTCAGTCGCCGCAGACATACAAACAAATCCTGATGGTCGCCGGATTTGACCGGTATGTTCAGATTGTGAAGTGTTTTCGTGACGAGGACTTTAGAGCCGACCGCCAACCGGAATTCACGCAGATTGATGTCGAGATGTCCTTTGTTGATGAGGACGACATCATGAGTATGACTGAAGGGCTTATGGTGCAGTTGTTTAAGGAAATTTTGGGCGTGGAACTCAAGGTTCCGTTCCGGCGCATCTCCTATCGTGAGGCAATGGAGCGATACGGAAGCGATAAGCCGGACACGAGATGTGGCCTTGAATTGAAGGATTGCTCCTCAGATGTTTCCGGGAGCGGATTTCGGGTCTTCAGTGAGACCGTCGCAAATGGCGGCGTGGTTGCAGGATTCGTTGTTCCCGGTCTCGCGACAATTACCCGGAACCAGCTCGACGGCCTCGCTGACCTCGCCAAGAGCAACGGAGCTGCAGGATTGATCTCGATCAAGGTGCTGGACAAACTGGAGAGCTCCGTTGACAAGTTTGTGTCTCAATCGGAATTGAAAGCCATCGTGAGTCGTCTTGGAGCCAAACCGGGTGACTTGTGCCTCCTGATATCCGGACCATGGCAAAAGGCCTATTCTGTTCTCGGCTCCCTCCGATTGGAGATGGCCACGCGGCTTGAATTGATCAACCAGAAGGAATGGGATATTCTTTGGGTCGTCGATTTTCCATTGCTGGAATTCAGCGAAGAGGAACAGCGGCATCTCGCAGTCCATCATCCGTTTACATCTCCGAAGCCTGAGGACATTCCGCTTCTGAGCTCGAAGCCCCTCGAGGCAAGAGCCCGCGCTTATGACCTCGTCCTCAACGGGAGGGAAATCGCAGGAGGAAGCATAAGAATTCATGATGCGGAGTTACAAGGGACGATGTTCCGGCTCCTCGGAATTAGCCAGGAGGATGCAAAACAGAAGTTTGGTTTTTTGCTGGATGCCTTTCGATATGGTGCGCCGCCGCATGGCGGAATCGCCTTTGGGTTCGACAGGATCATGATGCTCTTGACCGGACAGAAATCGATTCGTGATGTCATAGCGTTTCCAAAAACCGCCAGCGCCGTTTCTCTCATGGACGATGCCCCGTCATCGGTGGATAAGGGGCAGCTTGAAGAATTGCATCTCCGGATAGTCTGATTCATGAAAGAATCCATTCGCATAGCATCGGGACAGGGCTTCTGGGGAGATCTCCTGACGGCGCCGAAATCCCAGGTGACTGAAGGACCAGTCGATTACCTCATGATGGATTACCTCGCCGAGGTGACAATGTCCATCATGCAGAAGCAAAAGAACAAGGACCCGAAGCTCGGGTATGCGCGGGACCTTGTCAGTGTGCTCAAAGACCTTCTTCCGATTTGTGTAGATCGAAACATTCGAGTCATCACGAATGGTGGAGGTGTCAACCCGCTGGCGTGCAGCGAAGCGATTGCCGAGACCGCACGGGGGCTTGGAATCCGGGGAATGAAGGTCGGCGTTGTGCTCGGCGACGATATTCTGGAGCAGATCGGCTTAGTACAGTCGATGGGGCACGAGTTGAAAAACATGGAGACCGGAGAGCCCGTGTCGCTTGTGCGCGATCGGCTTCAAAGCGCGAACGTCTATTTCGGGGCGGGCCCCATTGTGGAAGCCCTGAGACAGGGAGCCAACATTGTTGTTACGGGGCGAACGACCGACACCGGGCTTACCCTTGCGCCCATGATGTTTGAGTTCAATTGGTCGCCCGAAGATTGGGACCGCCTCGCTGCCGGGACTGTTGCTGGACACATCCTCGAATGCGGCGGCCAGGCCTCAGGCGGCAATTTTTCAGCCGACTGGAGGTCGGTACCGGACCTCGCGCATATCGGTTTCCCGATCGCGGAGGCGTATCCGGACGGACGCATTGTTATCACGAAGCACGAATCGCTCGGCGGTTTGGTGTCTCTCCAAACGGTCAAGGAACAGCTCCTCTACGAAATCGGAAACCCGAAAGAGTACATCACGCCGGATTGTGTGGCCGATTTTACGACAATTCACCTCACGCAAGAGGGGTCAAACAGAGTGCGCCTTGATGGTGTGAAGGGAAAACCCGCGACGCAGTTTTACAAGGTCTCAATGTCGTACCTTGACGGCTATACCGCGTTTGGGACCTTGACGTACTCGTGGCCCGATGCCTTTGAGAAAGCAAAGAAAGCAGATGAGATTCTCAGAATCCGGTTGAAGGACCTTCGAATCCCGTTCGAAGAAATCCGCACTGAGTATCTCGGTGTCAATTCATCGCATGGACCGATCGCCCCGCCGGTTGACGATCCGAACGAAGTCGTGCTGCGGGTCGGTGTGCGGAGTCAGGACCGGGCAGCGGTGGAACGGTTCGGGAAGGAGATCGCTCCGCTCATTCTCACCGGTCCCCCATCGGTCACCGGTTTTGCGGGTGGACGACCAAGGGCGAGCGAGGTCATTTCGTATTGGCCCGCCTTGCTCGCAAAACAAGCGGTGAAGCCAATTGTTAAAATCGTCAGCGTATGAAAATCCAGCTCCGACAGATCTGTCATGCGCGCTCCGGTGACAAGGGTGATACCGCGAACGTCGGGTTGATTGCACTCAAAGAGGAGCATTATCCGATCTTACGCGATTTTGTGACGCTTGAGCGTGTGAAGAGGCATTTTGCGGGTATTGCCCTCGGACCGGTGGAACGCTACGAGTTGCCGAATCTCTGGGCCCTGAATTTCCTTTTGCACAACGCTCTGGGGGGCGGAGGGACAAAATCACTCAAAAACGATGCGCAGGGGAAAACCCTCGCTGCGGCGCTGTTACGAATGGAGTTGGATCTTCCTGAAGGATATGGGGTCTGATATGTTTGCAGATGTGCGTGAAAAACTGAAGACGTTGGACGACAAGCTCACTGCGTTGAAGTCGTACCTGGATATCGAGCGCAAGCAAACCGACCTGGCCGATCTCGAAGCACGAAGTGCCTCGTCTGATTTCTGGAATGATAATGTGGCGGCTCAAAAGATCATTCAGGAAATCAATGCAAGAAAGGAATGGGTGGAGGCTTATTCGAGCCTTGTCCAACTCTCCCGTGATTCGGGCATGCTGATCGATCTTGCCGAGGAGAGCAAGGAACAAGGGGTGCTCGCCGAAATTGAGCGTGACCTCAAAAAGCTCGATGGCGGAATTACGGCGCTTGAGTTCAAGAACATGTTGAGCGGAGAAGATGATGACCGCAACGCAATCATGATTATTCATTCGGGTGCGGGGGGGACGGAATCCCAGGACTGGGCGCAAATGCTCCTGAGGATGTACACCCGCTGGTCCGAGCGAAACGGATTCAAAGTGAGCCTTGTGGACATGTTGGATGGGGAAGGAGCGGGGATCAAGAGCGCGACAATGGAGATCTTTGGAAAGTTCGCCTACGGGTACTTGAAGGCGGAAAGCGGAGTCCACCGGCTTGTGCGGATATCACCCTTTGACGCCAATGCACGGCGGCATACGTCGTTTGCTTCCGTGTTTGTCTACCCGGAAGTGGAGGACGACATTGCAATAGAAATCAATCCCGCCGATCTGAGAATCGACACCTATCGGTCTGGAGGTAAGGGCGGCCAGAACGTCAACAAGGTGGAAACAGCCGTGCGCATTACGCATATCCCGACCAACATCGTGGTTGCATGTCAGCAGGAGCGTTCGCAGTTTCAAAACCGGGAGCGGGCTATGAAAATGCTCAGATCGCGGTTGTATCAACAGAGGAAAGAGGAAGAAGAAGCGAGGCTGAGTGCGATCGAGAGTACGAAGAAAAAAATTGAATGGGGGAGTCAGATCCGATCATACACGTTCCAGCCATACACCCTCGTGAAGGATCATCGGACGGGGATCGAGACGAGCGATGTGCAGTCCGTCATGGATGGCGACATCGATGAGTTCATCAAGAGTTACCTCCTTGAATTTTCCAAACGATAATTCTAATCCCTGCACCGGATGAGTGTCTCTCTTTTTGTGGCCAGACGATTCCTGCTCTCCCGCCGCAATCGGGGGTTCATTTCCTTTATCACATTCTTTGCCGTCCTCGGTGTTACCCTCGGCGTTGCTTCACTTATTGTAACGCTCTCCATTCTACGCGGTTTTGAGACAACCATCAAAGAGAATGTCGTGGGGTTCACTTCGCACATGCAAATTTTTGGATTTCAGAGCCAGCCCTTGATGAATCCGGAATCGAGCATGAGAAGAGTATCTGAAAAGTTTCCCGGCGTCAAAGCCATGGCGCCCTACGTGGCCCGCGAGGGCATGATCCGCTCGGACGCCGGGATCGACGGCGTTCTGATCAAGGGGATCGATCCGCATAACGATGTATCATCGGTGAGAAAACACATCGTCGCCGGTGTGTATGATCTCGCTGTCAGGGATTCTGGGATTCAGCAAGTCACCATTGGGAAACGTCTCGCTGAACGTCTTCAGGTAGGAATAGGGGATGAAGTATTGCTCTTTGCGTTGGGTGGATCCAGTCTGGACCTCTCACAGGCCCGGATCATGCGGTTCATTGTTTCGGGAATTTATGAGACCGGGATGGAGGAGTATGACGCAAGCTACGTGTACATCCATCTCCGGAGTGCACAACTTCTCTTTCAATATGGTTCGGCCGTTTCAGGATTCGACATCCTTGTCTATGACGTTGCCACTCTACCGGACCTCGTTCAGGAGATTCCGTCCGTTCTTGGATATCCGCATTATGGGCGCACAATGTTTCAGATGTATCGCAACCTCTTTTCCTGGATCGATCTCCAGAAGAAACAGGTTCCGATTATCCTCGCGTTGATTATCGTCGTTGCAACGGTTAATGTGATCGGCACGCTTCTTATGATGGTTCTCGAGAAAACGAAGGAGATCGCAGTATTGCGTACGTTGGGTGCCACGCGCTCAACTGTCAGCCGTATTTTCCTGCTCCAGGGAACGCTCATCGGGTTTCTCGGAACGGCTCTGGGAACCATCCTTGGATACGGCCTTTGCTGGTTGGAAACAACCTACCGCTTGATTTCCCTTCCTTCCGGAATCTATTATATGTCTCATGTTCCGATTGAGCACCATTGGTCTGATGCCGCGGTGGTATGCGGATCGGCGCTGATGCTCTGTTATCTCTGTTCGCTTATCCCATCCCGCCTGGCAGGAAAGCGGGACCCGGTTGAACTCCTCCGCTTTGCAGTATGAACATTGAGCAATCCATAGCGCTCCGGTACCTCATCTCGAAGCGCCGAATAACATTTGTCACGGCGATTTCTTTTATTTCCATCATTGGCGTCATGGTGGGTGTGGCGGCCCTTGTCGTGGTGTTGTCGGTGTTCAACGGGTTTAACGGACTGGTCACTTCCATTCTGGTCGGTTTTGATCCGCACCTCCGGATTGAAGGGAAGGAACTTCGGGAACGGGATTCCTATGAGTCACTCACGAAAGAACTTCAGACATTGCCGATGGTTCAGGGGTACGCGCCCTTTGTCATGGGGAAGGCTCTTGTAGTTTCGCGGAGCGTCAACCGGGTGATCAATGTCAAAGGGATGGATGAGGCGACGATCGATGCTGTTTCCGGACTAAGAGGAACGATGGTACTGGGAGAGTTGAGTTTTCGGGGGGCGAAGGGGAACGGAATGGTCATCGGGCTTACGCTTGCAGATCGGCTTGGAGTGGTCAGTGGCGACACAGTTTCCGTGGTGAGTCCCGCCGGGTCGGAACCGGCCCTCCTCCAACGTGGACAGCCACTGATTCGCCGGTTTGTGATTACAGGTATCTATGAGTCCAACAACAAAGAGTATGATGCACTGTATTCTTTTGTAAGTCTCACCGCTGGTCAGGAACTGTTTGAGCTGAACGGGAAGATCCACGGCCTGGAAGTCCGGCTGTCGGACCTTGATGAAACAAATGATGTTGCGTCCGAACTCACGGAACGGTACGGAGCATCCTTCAGAATCCTGACGTGGTATGATCTGCATCGCGAATTGTATTCGGTTATGGAAATTGAGCGATGGATGGCCTACGTTATTCTCTGCCTCATCATTGGCGTGGCATCGTTCAATCTTCTCGGCTCGCTCACCATTTCTGTGATTGAGAAGACCCGTGATATCGGGATTCTCAAGGCGATGGGTGCAAATCGGGGTCTTGTTCAACGAATTTTCATGTATCAAGGTCTCTTGGTAGGGATCCTTGGATCGATTGGGGGATTGGTGCTTGGGATCGTGATCGTGATACTTCAAAAGGAGTTTCATTTAGTGCCCCTCGATCCGACAGTCTACATCATTCCGGCCATCCCGGTGGAAATCCGCGTAATGGATATTGTCCTCGTGCCGCTTACGGCAATCGGACTTTCCTCTCTTGCGGCCCTCTATCCTTCGCGGCGCGCCGGATCTTTGATACCTGTGGAGGCAATACGATGGGAGTAACACGGCGTCCGACTTTTGTCAAGGGAGAAGGCCTTTGGAAGGAATACTCAACGGGAACGAATTTGGTCGTGGAGGTCCTGAAAGGGGCGGACATCGAGATCAAGCAGGGTGAAATCGTTGTTGTCATCGGACCGTCAGGCTCGGGCAAGAGCACCCTTCTCCACATCCTGGGCGGATTGGATCATCCGACAAAAGGACTGGTCTCGGTGGGCGGACAGAATCTCTTCACCCTCGGAGAGGAACAACGTTCATTGTTCAGAAACACGAAACTCGGGTTCATTTTCCAATTTCACCATCTTCTCCCTGAGTTTACCGCCCTTGAGAACGTGGCGATGCCCGCGCTTGTCAAGGGAGAGCAGATGAAGCAGATCCGACTGCGGGCCGAGAGCCTTTTGCAGGAGGTCGGATTGGGTGACCGAACTACGCACAAACCCGGGGAGCTTTCTGGTGGTGAACAACAGCGTGTGGCGGTAGCCCGTGCGTTGATGAATGATCCGGTCCTGGTCCTTGCCGATGAGCCATCGGGCAACCTGGATGAAGAGAATGGGGCACGACTACACAAGTTGCTGGTGGATCTTGCGAGACGAAAAGGCCTGACGGTGGTTTTTGCAACACATAATCCCGACCTGACAAAACGTGGGGACAGGATTCTGCGCTTACAGGAAGGGAAACTCACGGCTGTGCGACATATGTCTCACAATTGAAGTGCGCTTGACTTTCTGGCAAAAATGAATAGATTTCTAACCAGGTCGTGTCGACAGTATCTCCCCTGACTGTCGGCAATAAAACGGCCAAGCCCGGCGTTTCCCCAACGCTGGGCTTTTTGTTACGGGAGAGAGGAAAGTCGAATGTCAAAAGAAACGCAAAAGAAGAAAACCGTCGTGCACTCGCTTCCGCTCACGACACGGAATTATCAAATTCTTGGACTTGCCCTGCTTTGCATTGTTCTGGGATACATTGCGCTCTCTCAGGAACCTTGGGATGGAACACTACCACTTGTCGTTGCGCCCATCCTTCTGTTTCTCGGATATTGCGTTCTGGTTCCGGTCGCAATTCTCTACAGGCGGCGAGAGGAACAACAGCCAGCCGAGCCTGGGACCACAAGATGAGTGAGGCAGGGGGGAACGTATTTGACCCGGGGGACTGTTTCATGTACATTGGGTCACGAAACCGATACGAGCGTGTAGCTCAGGGGTAGAGCATCTGCCTTTTAAGCAGAGGGTCGGTGGTTCGAGCCCACCCACGCTCACCATGGAAAATTGTAAAGGAAAAATGGAAGATTGGGAAGTGACATCATGGATCTCCAATTTTTCTTTGCCAATTTCCGATTCCCAATGTTTTGCCCGGATGGTGGAACTGGCAGACACACCGTCTTGAGGGGGCGGCGCCCGAAAGGGTATGCGAGTTCAAGTCTCGCTCCGGGCACAATGTCGAACAATAGAAGGAGTCCTCTAAGGATGAGACGAATAGTATCAGCGCTGGTAGGCATTTCAGTAATGTTTGCACTTGCTGTGGGTCAGTCACCGCCGGATCCCAACGAGAATGTGGCAAAAAAGCTTTTCAACGAAGGCAATGATCTTTTCAAGGCCGGGAATTACACGGCTGCAATTGAAAAGTGCAAAGCCGCGCTGGCCCTCGCACAGGACTACCGCTACCAATATTTGTTGGGATTATCCTACAAGAACAGCAAGCAGTATCCTGAGGCAGTCGCTGCGCTGAAGGCATCCATTGGACTCAACGGTGGATTCGCCGGGGCGCATAACGCTGTTGGCGGATTGTATTTGACTCGGGGCGAATTTGAGGAGGCGATTGGTTCATTTAAGACAGCGCTGAAGGTTGATCCAAGACTTAAGCCGGCGCAAAAGGGGATATCGGAAGCGTACGTCGGTAAAGGGCAAGAGCTGATGGATCAGGGCAACTATGAAAAGGCGGGAGAACTGATTGACGAAGCCCTTCTGCAACACTCCGAAAATCCCAAGCTCTATCTTCTCGCGGCAAGAATCTACAATCGTTTGGAGCAGCCCGAAAAAGCGATCGATGTTGCTAATGAGTCCTTGAAGCAGAAAAAAGGAAGGTCAAAAGGAGCAGAGTATTTCGAAATCGGAGTGGCGTACAAGAAAATGAACGAGATTGCAAAGGCACGCATGGCGTTCGCTGAGGCCAGCAAAGATCCATCGTATAGCCGAAACGCTCAGTACGAACTCGAGGGCCTGAGAGGAAAGTAACAGGTTGCGATGTACCTCAAAAGAGAAGGGACGAGACGGTTCGTCCCTTTTTTTTTGATCCTGCGAAACCATGAAACCAAGACAACAAAGAGAGCGGTTCGTTGTGATCCTGAGCGCCCTATACGCGGTCGGAAAAGGAAGGAATGTGGAATCCTGGCTGCCCTTCACGAGTGACTCCGTCCGCCCGGGACGCCGCTTTCTTGAGGAACTCTTCATTCACCTCTCATTGATTCTTGGATTTCCGACCATGATTGACGGATTGGAAAAACTATCACGGCTGTACCCGCCCAATTCACAATTGCCTAAGAGCACCAATGCGCGCAACGGCCTTGCCATTCTTCGAAGAGTCTATGGTGATCAGACGAAAAAACTTCTGACGAATTTGCGCGCCCTTCATCCTGAACTGCCGGCATGGGTTGTGAAGGATGTCTATGGAAAAGTGTTCTCAAGGAGAGGAATGAGCCTGCGCGAACGTGAACTGTGCAATGTCGTCGTGCTTTCGTTTCAGAATCTCGAGAAACAGTTGCGATCGCATATCCGTGGAGCTCAACGAGCTGGCATGTCGTTGCCCGATCTGCGCAAAGCCTTGCTGTTGGCTCAACGGGTGACGGGTCGAAGGGAACTTCGGGCAATCGAACTTCTCCGTCCGGTTGTGTCTCAAAAGAAGAAGACGTAAGTTCTCCTGACGCAGACCTCATGCAAACAAGAGCCGTCATTATTGTCCGTGGTCTTGTTCAGGGAGTGGGGTTTCGCTACTACATTCGAAGGGCCGCTTCGTCCACCGGCCTTTCCGGGTGCGCGGAAAACCTGGTGAATGGTGATGTCAGGATCATTGCAGAAGGGGAACGAGGACTCATCGAGGATCTTGTTAAATCAGCCCGTATTGGCCCTCGAGGCTCCCATGTCGCCGGAGTGACCGTTGAGTGGGAACAGCCCAAAAACGATTTTCAGGGATTTGAAATCCGGTAATGAACTATAACGCACCGCGGATTGGTATTGGATATGATGTGCATCGATTTGCCCCCGGACGGAAATTGATCCTCGGAGGTGTTCGCATTCCGTCGGAAGAGGGTCTGCTCGGTCATTCTGATGCGGATGTTCTCCTTCACGCAGTGTGTGATGCACTGCTCGGTGCGGCCGCCCTTGGAGATATCGGGAAACACTTCCCTGACTCAGCGAGGCGATACAAGAATATTTCTTCTTTGACGCTGCTGAAGCAGGTCGCGGGAAAAATAAGAAAACGGAAGTACTTGGTTGGGAATATTGATGTCACGGTGGTCCTCGAATCCCCGAGGATCAGGCCATACGTTTCCCGGATGGAGAAAAACATCGGCCGATGCCTGGGTGTCCCGGCGAATCGAATTTCCGTGAAGGCGACGAGCAACGAAGGTCTTGGGTTCGCTGGTCGAAAAGAGGGATGCGCCGCTGTTGCCGTAGCCTGCCTTGTCTCGCTGGAGTGACTTCTGTGGATTCCATCATCGAAAGCCTGCTTGCCATGAACCCTCTGTGGGTGTACTGCGCGGTGGCAGGTATAGCCTATATTGAAAATCTGCTCCCCCCGTTTCCCTCCGATGTGGCTATTGTTGCCGCAGCCTCCTTGATCGGATTCGGAACGATCGACTTTGTTGTACTCCTCGTCGTTGCCACGGTCGGCAGCACCCTCGGGTTCGTTACAATGTATCGTCTCGGCGACTGGTTTGGGGACAAGGTCCTCGAAACGGGGAAAATCCCCTTTGTTCCGATTGAGAACGTACATAAAGTCGAAACCTGGTTCCGCAAATACGGGTACTGGGTGATCGTCGTCAACAGGTTCCTGGCCGGAACAAGGGCCGTTGTTTCGTTCTTTGCAGGGATGTCGGAATTGTCCCTCTGGAAGACGACTATGCTGTCATTCGTAAGCGCCCTGATGTGGAATACCATACTTATATTCGCGGGAAAAGCGCTGGGGGACAACTGGTCGGAGATTGCTATTTACCTTGAAACATACAGCAAAGCAGCTACATTGGCCGTTCTCATGATTGCTCTCGTCGTCGTCGCGCGTTATTACTATAAAAATCAACAATCCCAGAAGACTACGGTCGGCACAAACGGCAAGAATCCGTGATGGAACTTCTGAACAGCCTAGATCGTGCAATGTTCTATTTTATCAATGGCACGATGCAAAACATCCTGTTTGACATCTCGATGCCGATTCTTACCGATCTGAACAAGCAAATAGTCATACTCTTCTCGCTGGCAATTCTCCTTCTCTGGATGCTTGTGAGAGGAGGAGTCACGGGGCGATCGGCTGCGGTCCTTCTCATTGTGACTATTATCTTCAGCGACCAGCTCAACAGCTCGTGGATCAAGCACTTGTTCGAGCGGATTCGACCCTGTCACGCTTTGGAAGATGTGCATCTTTTGGTGAGTTGCGGGAGCGGCTATTCTTTTCCGTCTTCTCATGCCGTGAATAATGCCGCAGGCGCAGTCGTTCTTTCCTTCTTTTACCGAAAATGGACATGGGCATTCGCCGTCTTCGCAGGTGTCGTGGGGTTTTCAAGAGTCTATGTTGGGGCTCACTATCCCTTTGATGTACTTGGAGGATTTGTGCTCGGAGCCGGTTGCGCAGCGCTGGTTCTGATGGCATTCGTTTGGATTCGATCGTGGTGGACGTCCCGGACATCTCCGGAGGGAGAACCTTCGAAATGAACACAATCGCTGAACGCTTGAAACACGCCGAAGTCCGGCGTTCGAACCTCCTGCTGGCAATTTCCTCAGGGGTATTGTTGGGGTTTGCATTCCCTCCATCACCTTTCTATTCTTTCGCATATCTCGGACTTGTTCCATTCCTTTTTCTCCTGGTCCGGCTTGAGACCGTTGGGTCCGTCCTCCGCTATAGTTACTTGTCGATGGGAGTGTTTCACCTCATCACCCTTTATTGGGTCGGCGGTTTTACGCATTTGCGCGATCCGTATCTGATGATCTCCGGCGGTTTACTTCTTGTCATCCATCCAATGTTCTACTGGCTCCCGATTCTTGGCGGGTTCGTGATCCTCCGTCGATGGGGAGAGAAAGCATTCCTTGCCGCCTTTCCACTTTTATGGGTCGGTTTCGAGTTCAGTCATTCGCTCGGTGAGTTTTCATACCCCTGGCTCACCCTTGGGAACAGTCAGGCCTACGACACCAACCGGATTCAGATGGTCGAGTTTACGTCGGTGTACGGATTGTCGATGCTGATTCTCGTTTTCAACGTTCTTTCGTTTGTCGTCATTCGTAATCTGACGAACAGAACATGGACGCCGCTTGCGCGACGGTCCGTTACAACGATTTCTCTGCTGGCCGTCTTATATCTCTTGCCGCTCATCTATGGAGTCATGAGAAAGGAATCTTTTGCCGTCAGCAGTGGGAAGACTGTGAAGGTGGGGATTGTACAGCCGAATATCGATCCCTTCGAGAAATGGGGAGAAGGATTTGAATCGAAATGGGAATCGTATGCAAGGCAGCTGAGCATCCTCTATGAGGAAACCCGGAGACTTTCTGCAGATTCACTCGACGTTGTTTTCTGGCCCGAAACCGCGATTCCGTTTTATATTCTCCTTCCTCAGAATGCGGAGTTCTACAACCAACTCAAACATGAGGTCGATCTTGGTGGAACTCCGGTGTTCACCGGTGTCCCTGACGGCGTCTATCTCGATTCTGCCCATGCCACCCCGACAGCGAAGTGGATCCCGCAGGCCGGAATGTTTTTTGAAGGATATAACGCTGCCACACTGTTCAAGCCGTATGAGGGGATCGGGCCGGTGTATCACAAGGTCAATCTCGTGCCGTTTGCAGAGCGCGTCCCGTACGCAGAGACGATGACATTTCTGATTGAGGCGGTTCGATGGAGCGTCGGACTTGGAAGCTGGGGAAAAGGGACCGAGCGGGTCGTATTTTCTCTCCCCACGCGTTCGGCAGACACTGTTCTTTTCTCGGGGATGATCTGTTACGAACTGATCTTTCCTGGTTACGTAAGGCAACTTGTGGAGGAGGGGGCCGAGTTCCTCGTAGTTGTATCAAATGACAGTTGGTGGGGAAATACATCAGGCGCACGACAACTCTCTGCGACGACAGTACTCCGGGCTGTCGAAACCCGCCGCTGGATCGTCCGGTGTGCCAATGGAGGCATTTCCGGGATTATTGACCCATCAGGAAGGATGGTACAGGAAACAGAGATGTTCGAATCTGCAACGGTGAGCGGAATGGTACAGGCGGAACAAGGGAAAACATTCTATGTGCGTCATGGTGATATCCTGGGATGGGGAAGCCTTATCGGAGGACTGATTGCCGTCGCGGCTGCATTGGCGGTTCCGGGCAGGAGAAGAGAAGGGATGCAATGATGATTGACCTGAGGAGTGACACGGTCACCAAGCCGTCGGAGGGTATGCGGACTGCGATGTCGCGTGCACTGGTGGGGGATGACGTCTTTGGTGAGGACCCGACGGTCAACCGCCTTCAGGAAACGATGGCGGAACTGCTCGGGAAGGAGGCCGCCCTGTTTACGCCGACTGGAGTCATGGCCAATCAGATTGCCATCCGTTGTCACACGCAACCCGGAGATGAAGTTATTGTCGAGAGGGATTCGCATATTCTCAATTACGAAACGGGCGCGCCGGCTCTTGTCTCGGGAGTGCAATTGCTCCCAGTCCCGGGTGTGCGTGGGATTCCCGATGTGGATGGGATTGAAGAGGCGATCCGGCAGGATGCGTATTACCTTCCGCGAACATCTCTCATTTGCCTCGAGAATACGCACAACCGCGCGGGAGGCACGGTGTTTCCGTTGGAGACCATGCGGCGCATCAGGGATGTTGCATCGAGGAGACAGATTCGTGTGCATCTTGACGGAGCCAGAATCTGGAACGCCTGGGTTGCGAGCGGTGTTCACCCCCGTACGTATGCCGGGCTGGCGGATTCGATTTCCGTGTGTTTCTCCAAAGGACTTGGTGCTCCCGTAGGTTCACTCATTGCTGGAACCCGGTCCTTCATCGAACATGCCCGGAAGGCCAGAAAAATTCTGGGTGGCGGAATGCGTCAGGCAGGGATCCTTGCCGCCGCAGCTTTGTATGCCATCGAACATAATGTTGAGCGCCTGAAGGAAGATCACGCAAACGCAAAAGCGTTTTCCTCTGCGGTGAATGAGACACTCAAGGGCAGAATACTTTGCTCAGATTCCGAAACAAACATTATTATCATGGATATCGGCAGGAGCGGAAAACGACCCTCGGAAATGCTCTCTCTCCTGACGGATGCCGGAGTAGCACTGACGCAGGCGGGACCTGCTGCCTTACGCGCAGTCACTCACATGGATGTATCACGCGGTGATGTTCTCAAAGCCGCAGAGTTGATCGGAAAGGCGCTTCGGTGATGGAGCAAGAACGGTTCCAGAAAGAGTTATTCAGGCATGTGGCAGACCTCCAGGTCCGGAACTATGAGGTTGACTGGCAGGGAATTGTTCATAACGCCGTATACTTGCAGTACTTTGAGGTGGGTCGCGTGGAGTACCTCAAACAAATCGGTGCGGCGCTTGACCTCAACAGTGTTCGCGGACACAGCAAGGTTGTCCTTGTGAGAAATGAAATTGATTATCGAAGCTCTTTGACATTTGACGAAAAACTCCAGGTACACTCGAGGATTTCGACAATCCGCAATTCGAGTTTTCTGATGGAGGGGTTGTTGGTCCGGAAGGAATCCGGGCAACCTGTTTCCACAAATGTCGCCCACCACGTCTGGCTTGATCCCGTCACAAACGCCCCGCTGCGGGTCCCTGACACATTCAGAAAGCTCGTCCAGGCCTACGAAGGGGCACATTGCTCCATTACCTGGTCTGTGGACGAGGCATGACGACATTCGAGGAGTTCAAGGTCCTCTGTAACGGAGGCAATGTTGTTCCGGTGTACGAGCTGTTGCCGGCAGACATGGAAACTCCTGTTTCGGTGTATCAATCGATCAGGAGTGAAAGCGCGTACTCGTTTCTACTGGAAAGCGTTGAAGGGGGAGAACACATCGCCCGGTATTCGTTCCTCGGGTTCGATCCATTCATGAAATGCACGGTGAGAGGAGACTCCCTTTCGATCGAGACATTTCATGACGATGTCAGAGTCTTGCCGTCGCTCGTCAATCCCTCCGATCCACCCCTGGAATCGCTCAAGGTCCTGTTCAATCATATCCGGACGGTGAACATACCGGGACTTCCGCGTCTGACAGGAGGAGCGGTTGGGTACGTAGGCTATGAATGCGTCTGCCTTGTCGAGGATGTGCCTTCTGCGCAGGAAGACGAACTTTCCATCCCCGACGCGATCTTGCTGTTCTACGACACGATTCTGGTTTTTGATAACCTGAAACGTCAAATCGTTCTGATTTCGAACGCCTATATTTCCGATCCTTCAATGAGCGACATCTTGCTGAGGGAGGAATATGATAAAGCTGTTTCGGGGATTGTGCACCTGAAAAAACTCTTGCATGAACGTCCGGAACGGGCGCGATCCATCAACACGATCGTCGGCCCGTCGCTTCACGGGCTTTCGAGAGAAGAGTTTTGCTCGCTCGTTGACAGGGCGAAACAATATATTGTTGATGGAGATGTTTTCCAGGTTGTCCTTTCGCAGCGCATTCGGCAGAAGGCGCACGTCGATTGGTTCGATTTATACAGAAACCTTCGAATGGTGAATCCGTCTCCGTATATGTATTTTCTGCATATGAACGATATGGCCATCATCGGGTCATCTCCCGAAATGCTGGTAAGAGTTGAGGAAAGGGTAGTCCAAACGCGGCCCATCGCCGGTACTCGCAGGCGTGGGAAAACCAAGGAAGAGGATGCTCAGCTTGAGAAAGAGCTGCTCAATGACGCGAAAGAGCGTGCTGAACATTTGATGCTTGTCGACCTCGGCCGCAACGACCTTGGGCGTATTTGCGATTTCGGATCCGTGGAGGTCACGCAGCTCATGGGAGTGGAGCGATACTCCCATGTCATGCATATCGTTTCCAACATCCGGGGCACCCTCCGGAAGGAAGTGTCGCCCATCGACGCGCTCTTCGCGTGCTTTCCGGCGGGCACTCTCACCGGTGCTCCAAAAATCAGGGCGATGGAAATCATAGCGGAATGTGAACCCGTGAGACGTGGAATCTATGGCGGTGCTGTGGTGTACATCGATTTCTCGGGGAATCTGGATTCCTGTATTGCCATCCGCACAATCCTGGCAAAAGCGGATGAACTCTACTTTCAGGCCGGGGCGGGCATCGTGTTCGATTCCACCCCAGAACGCGAGTATGATGAAACCCTCGAGAAGCTCGGCGCGAACCTTCGCGCCCTGGAGATGCTCAGATCATGATTCTCGTTATTGACAATTATGATTCCTTCACGTACAACCTTGTTCAGTATCTCGGTGAACTCGGGGCAGAGCAAACCGTTGTTCGCAATGATGCCATCACTCTTGATGATGTTGAGCAAATGGCCCCGAGTCATATTGTCATTTCTCCTGGTCCCTGCACACCCAACGAAGCGGGGATTTCCGTGGATCTCATTCGGCGATTTCATCGGGGGATACCCATCCTTGGCGTCTGTCTCGGACACCAGTCTGTCGGACAGGCCTTTGGCGGAAAGATCGTTAAGGCGCCAACGATTATGCATGGAAAAACCTCGGCTATTTATCATGATCAGAGTCATTTGTTCAAGGGCCTTCCTCGTCCATTCACTGCCACACGGTATCATTCCCTCATCGTCGAACGGGAGAGCCTTCCCCAAACACTTGTTGTTACCGCGTGGACGGAAGATGGCATAATTATGGGATTGCGACATACAGAATCGCCTACGTTTGGCGTTCAATTCCATCCGGAATCAATAGCGACGGAGGGTGGAAAGGCTCTCCTGAAGAATTTCCTTTCCCAACGTCAATGACCAACCCATCGAGTTGTTTCGATGACGAGATATGACGTTTTTTTCCAACAAGGATGAACCTTCAGAAGCAGCGGAAATCATTGCACGTTTCTATGAGAAAAAGGCGGTGACGAATTACTGACAAACCGCTTGCATCTTCCGACCGAAGTTCGTACCTTGAATCACCTTCAGAAATAGCCCGACTGTAACGGGCTATTTTTTTTGGATATCCATGAACCTTCAGGAAATACGACCAACCGTCACCGAAACGGTCCTTCCGATTCTCTCTCAGCGTGACGCTTTTCTGGTTGACCTGCAGTTGCGCATGGAGCGAAAGTCTGTGGTTGTTCAACTTTTCGTCGACACGGATGATGGAATCACAATCCAACGATGCGCGGATCTTAGCCGGGAGATGATCGCTGTGCTGGAGAAGGAAAGAGTATTGGGAGACCATGGATTCCGGCTCGAAGTCTCCTCTCCGGGAATCGACCGGCCGCTGAAACTGTTGCGGCAGTATCCAAAGAATATCGGGAGGCGGTTCAAGGTCAGATTCAGGCAAGGGGCTGAAGAGAAAGAGATGTTGGGCGCCCTGATCGCGGTTCAAGGGAATCAATTGACATTTGAGGGCCCGTCCGCGGGCACAACGATTTCGATTCCGTTCGACGAGATCGTAGAATCAAGGGAAGAACTGCCCTGGTAGCAGGTTCCCGTCCACTTTGTTTGGAGGAGTAATGAATCACGAAATTGTCGAATCATTTGCCCAAATGGTTCGGGAAAAAGGAATTGACAAAGACATCCTTGTCGGGATTGTCGAGGACATTTTCGGCATGATGGTCCGAAAGAAATATGGACTGACGGCACGGTTTGAGGTTGTCGTCAACATGGAGAAGGGCGATATTGAAATCTATCTCGAAAAAGATGTGGTGGAAACTGTCGAGGATCCTGCGGTACAGATCGCCGTCAAGGAAGCCCGGCAGCGGAGTGGCGAGGACCTCGACGCAGGCGAGGAATACGTTGAGATTATCCCGCTGGAGACCTTCGGAAGACGATTGGTTGTCAGTGCTAAACAGAATCTGAATCAACGCATTAAGGAAATTGAACGCGAATCGATTTATAATGAATACTCCAGTTCGATCGGGGAGATTGTCGTCGGGGAGATTTATCAGATTCGCAAGGGAAAGGGGGAGATTCTGGTCATTCACAACAAGAACGAGTTGATTCTTCCTCGCAGTGAGCAGATCTATAAGGAGCGATACAAGAAAGGCGATACTATTCGCGCTCTTGTCAAAGAGGTGCGCAAAGGCGCCAGCAATCCGGTCGTGATTATTTCGCGCTCGGATCCCCAGTTTCTTATGCGGCTATTCGAAATCGAAATCCCCGAAATTTATGACGGGATTATTGAAATCAAGCGTATCGCACGAGAACCGGGCGACCGCGCAAAGGTCGCCGTGCTGTCGCACGACGACCGCATCGATGCCGTAGGGGCTTGTGTCGGAATGAAAGGCGTCCGGATCCATGCCATCGTTCGAGAATTGAACAACGAGAATATCGACGTGATCAACTACTCGGAAGACTCGACTCAATTCATTACGAAGGCCCTGTCCCCTGCAAAATTGAAGACTGTTGAAATCGATGTGGAAAACAAGAAGGCATCGGTGCTCGTCGCTGCTGATCAGGTTTCACTGGCAATCGGTAAGAACGGTCAGAACGTGCGTCTCGCGTCGAAGCTCACGGGATTTGACATTCAGCTGATCAAGGAGGGCGGGGAAGAGGAAGATGAGTACGACATGGATCTGTCGGAGTTCCGCGAGGAGCTCGGTGATGTTCTCTTCCACAAATTCTTCGATGACAACTATAAAACGGCGCGCGATGTGCTCGATACCCCCAAGGAAACACTCGTGGAAAACCTCGGGATTGAACGTGAAAAGATCGACAGTATTGTTGAGATGTTGAGGAAAGGACTTGAGGAGGCCGAGATTGAAGATGAAGAAGACGGCGCCGAAAGCCCGGCTGAAGCCGCGGCCGGGGAGGCCCCGGTCTCGGAAGAGAAAAAGGAGATCCCGAAAGAAGGCGACGAAAGCCCGGTTGAAACCACGGCTGATCAGGCCCCGGTCTCGGAAGAGAAAAAGGAGATCCCGGAAGAGGGTGACGAAAGCCCGGTGGAAACCACGGCCGAGCAGGCCCCGGTCTCGGAAGAGAAAAAGGAGATCCCGGAAGAGGGTGACGAAAGCCCGGTGGAAACCACGGCCGAGCAGGCCCCGGTCTCGGAAGAGAAAAAGGAGATCCCGGAAGAACGAGATGAACCCACAGGCGTACCTGAAGATCAACCTGAAGATCAGCCTGAAGATCAGAAGGATAAACAGTAGTCGGCGAGAGGCGTTCGAAACAAAAAGAATGGCGCATGGCTGAACAAGCAGAAAAAAAAGTCAAGGTTTACAAGCTCGCGACAGAACTCAACCTTTCGAGTGATACCCTCATTGAATTTCTGAACAAGAAAGGATTTGAGGTTAAGAATCACATGAGTTCTGTTACACCGGATATGCTCTCTGCGATCATGTCGCATTTCAAAAAGGAGAAGGATGTCGCCGAGCGGCACCAACGAAAGCTGAGGGATTTCCGTACTTCGCGGAAGAAGGAAGGTCCTGAGAAATCCGAAAAGAAATCCCGCGATGTGGTAGAGGCAGAGGAGGAGAAGGGATCGGAGGAAGCCAAAGTCGTCGAAGTGGCGGCCGAAACGACGGTTGAGGAGCCGAAACAGGTCCTGGAAGCGTCCGAACCGCATGTAGTGCCTAAAAAAGAACTGCTGCCGAGTCTTCCTTCAGAGATTGCCGTAACACCGGTGGCGGAGAAGCAGCCTGAACCCGAACTTGTGCCGGCATCAAGAAAGGCCAAGGCGAAGGGAAAGTCGGAATCTCCTTTGGCCGCGGCCGTGGCGCGTGGGTCCCGCGGACTGACGATCAAGGGGCGGATGGATCTCGTGCCAGCCAAACCAGATGCAAAGGAGACTGAAGAAGACGCAAAGAAGAAGAAAAAGAAGAAGAAGAAAATTCGTGACGAGGCAAAGCGTGGCAAGGATGTCGTTGTTCCCCAGGAGTCCGACGAAGCCAAATCGCGGAAACGAAAAAAGATGCGGCATGCAGCGGTAAGCGAAGCCGAGGTCGACAAGGCCATTCGGGCGACACTTTCGGAAACGGGAGACGAGCAGGCTGGCACACGTGCCACGTACCGGAAACGTAAGAAACAAGAGCGAGAGGAAGAGGAAGCGCGGATTCAGGAAGAGCTCGAGAAAGAGAAGACTCGCCTGCGTGTCACGGAGTTTGTGACGGTTGGAGAGCTTGCCGATCTGATGCGGGTCCCGGTGGCGGAAGTGATCCAAAAGTGCATGGCACTCGGAATGATGGTCTCCATCAATCAACGAATGGACAAAGACACCATCACCCTGGTCGCGGATGAATTCGGATTACAGATTGAGTTCGAACAGGAGTTTGCTTCAGAAGAACTCGAAGACAGGATTGACGATGTCTCCACTCTTACCGCCAGGCCCCCCGTCGTCACCATCATGGGGCACGTTGACCACGGAAAAACCTCACTCCTGGACCACATACGGAGCGCGAATGTGGTTGCCGGCGAAGCTGGTGGAATCACACAGCACATCGGGGCGTACGAGGTGACCCTCCCCCGCGGAAATCAGATTACGTTTCTGGACACCCCTGGTCACGAAGCATTCACGGCAATGCGTGCCCGTGGCGCCCAGGCGACGGATATTGTCGTCCTGGTCGTTGCCGCAGATGACAGCGTCATGCCCCAAACCGTGGAAGCCATCAGCCACGCCCAGGCAGCGAATGTCCCGATCATCATCGCCATCAACAAGATCGACAAGGGGGATGCCAACGCAGATCGTATCCGGCAACAACTCTCGGAGAAGGGCGTCCTGGTGGAGGAGTGGGGCGGAAAATACCAGGCAGTCGAACTGTCCGCGCGGACCGGCAAAAATGTTGATCAACTTCTCGAAAGGATTCTTCTCGAAGCAGAGGTGCTGGATCTGAAGGCAAACGCTTCACGGCCAGCGCGCGGTATTGTGATCGAGGCGGAACTGGACAAGGGAAAAGGAATCGTCGCGACCGTTCTCGTCCAAAAAGGCAGTCTGCGTATCGGTGATTCGTTTATCGCGGGGGTCTGGAGCGGTCGTGTACGGGCGATGTTTGATGAACGCGGAAACCGTGTGGAGGTCTCAAAGCCGTCACAACCTGCGCAGGTGATCGGTTTCGACGGGATCCCGCAATCTGGCGACCAGTTTGTCGTTCTCGAGGATGAACGCAAAGCGAGGGATATCAGCCTCAAGCGGCAGCAGCTGAAGAGGGAGCAGGATTTCCGCCAGCGTCGTATGATTACGCTGGACGATATCTCCCAGCAAATTCGCGAAGGACAGGTGAAAGACCTCCCGGTGATCGTGAAAGGGGACGTGGATGGATCCGTCGAAGCTCTTTCTGATTCACTCATGCGTCTTTCAACAGGGGAAGTCAAGGTCGTCGTGATTCACAAAGGCGTCGGGGCAATCTCTGAATCCGACGTCCTTCTTGCCGCGGCATCGAACGCCGTCATCGTTGGGTTCCATGTACGGCCCAACCTGAATGCGCGGAAGCTTGCCGAGCAGGAGAATGTGGATATTCGGCTCTATAGCATCATCTACGATGCCATCAACGAAGTAAAGAGCGCACTGGAGGGGATGCTAACTCCCTCGGTGTCTGAAGAGGTGCTTGCCACTGTCGATGTTCGGGAGATTTTCAAAGTCTCGAAGGTTGGAACAATTGCCGGTTGTCATGTCAGAGACGGAAAGATCATGAGAAACAACCGGGTACGCCTCGTGCGCGATGGCCTTGTTGTCTTCGAAGGCACCATCTCCTCCCTGAAACGATTCAAAGACGACGTCCGCGAGGTTGAACAGGGATTTGAGTGCGGTATCGGCCTCGAAGGATTTAACGACGTTAAGAAGGGCGACAGCATCGAAGCCTTCAAAATGGTCGAGACAAAACGAAAGTTATAACCATGTCGGTTCGATCGGAACGAGTGGCCTCTCTGATCAAAGAAGAGGTCAGCATGCTGGTACAGCGGAATTTCAGCATGGAAGAATACGGTTTTCTGACGATTACCGATGTCCAGATGAGCGCCGATTTGAAGAATGCGCGGATTTTCGTAAGCGTTTTTGGCGACGCTGCGAGAAAGGAAAAAAGCCTGGCGCTTTTAGAGGAGCAAAAGGGATTCATCCGCTCCGAACTCGCTCACGCTGTCCGGCTGAAGTTTACTCCGACAATCGTTTTCGAGC
This sequence comes from Bacteroidota bacterium, assembly GCA_040901865.1. Lineage (GTDB taxonomy): Bacteria > Bacteroidota > Ignavibacteria > UBA10030 > UBA10030 > JBBDYD01. The sequence continues at coordinate 28,605 of JBBDYD010000137.1, forward strand.
TGGACGAGACACTGGATCGTGCGATGAATATCGAGCGGATCATCAACAAGATTCATAAAGAAGGGTCGGAGAAGGAATGACCGTCAGCGTAGTGTCCCGGGGCGCGCACGAGCTTGATTGGAATGGACGAGGAGAGGTCCTCCTCGTTGACAAGTCTCCTGATTGGACTTCGTTTGACGTTGTGAAAAAAACACGCTCCCTTTTTGGCATTCAAAAGCTTGGTCATGCAGGTACGCTTGACCCCCAGGCGACAGGCTTGCTCATCCTTTGCAGCGGACCGAAAACAAAAGAGATCGGAAGCTTCGCGGATTTGGACAAGTGCTATACCGGGACTATGGAGCTTGGAATTGTTTCTGCGAGTTTTGACGGAGAAACAGAGGTCAGTCGGCTTGCAGACCCCTCCAATATCACAGAGGAGTTGCTCCTGGCCTGCATTGCTGCATTTCGCGGAGAGTTACTCCAGACCCCACCGATGTACTCTGCAGTGAAATATGGGGGAAGACCACTGTACAAGTATGCCAGGGCCGGAAAAACAGTGGAACGGACCGCGAGAAAAATCACGGTTTCGGAATTTGAAGTAACGCGGTACAAGAACCCTCTGGTGGAATTCCGTGTCAGGTGTTCAAAAGGTACGTATATTCGCTCTTTGGTCAACGATATCGGTGAAAAGCTTGGCTGTGGTGCAGTGTTGCGTGTCTTGCGACGAACGGCAATCGGCTCGTACAAGGTGGATGATGCCATGACCATCGACGAATTGACCAACCTGCGGAATCAACTGGGGGAATCGCCGAAGACCAATGCGGATAGCGCGGCAACTTCCTGACGTCACGTTTGACAGGAATTCCATTGTCAGCGTGGGTTTTTTTGACGGTGTACACCGTGCGCATCAGGAAGTGATCCGGGAGGTCTCCCGAAGGTCGCTCGAGCGTGGCGGGAGAAGCGTCATTGTCACGTTCGATCCACACCCGAAACAAGTTCTCGGGCCGGCACCCAAGGACGTTCGACTTCTCACGACGCTGGATGAACGGACGGAATTGTGCCGGGGACTTGGCGTTGAGTTGTTGTTTGTCATCCCGTTCACCTTTGAATTTTCACGACAGACATTTCGGGAGTTCTACCTGAAGTATATCGTGAAAGGTGTTGGCGCGAGCGGAGTGATCGAGGGATACGACCATCACTTCGGCAGAGACAGAGAAGGCAGCATACAGGAGTTGCTCCAGATGGGCAGAGAATTTGATTTCTCGGTGATTGCGATGAAGCCGGTTACCGTGGGAGATGAGATCGTGAGCAGTTCTGCCATTAGAAATCACCTCCTTCAAGGTGATGTCGGGAGGGCGGCGGAACTTCTGGGCCGTCCGTACAAACTTACGGGTACCGTTGTCCGTGGAGATGGGCGGGGTAAAGCCCTCGGCTATCCAACTGCGAACATCGCACCCTCTTCTCCGATCAAAATGGTGCCGATGAACGGTATTTACGTCGCCATGGTTCACGTGAAGTCTTCCGTTTCGTACGGACTTGTGAGCATCGGTACGCGGCCGACGTTTGTGGAACACGGTGAGCGGAGAGTGGAAGCACATCTCCTGGGCTTTGATGGAGATGTATACGGAGCATCTCTCGATATCCAGTTCCTGAAGCGCCTGCGGGAAGAACGAAAGTTCGATACTCCGCGGGAACTGATTCGTCAAATGGACGCCGACAAGGAAGCGGGCACCCGTTTTATCCGCGAATACGAAAAAATACTACGGAAACCGTTGGCTGGAACAAGCCGCACATAATCAAGTTCAAATATATAAAGGAGTTGCAATGCCAGTCCCCAAGGAACAAAAACTTGAAATCGTAAAGAAATATGGAAAGAGCCCGAACGATACCGGTACGCCGGAGGTTCAGATCGCTATCCTGACAGCACATATCAATGCGCTCAGTCCTCATCTTGAACTTCACCGGAAGGATCACCACAACCGGTTGGGGCTCCTCAAGATGGTTGGTAAAAGACGACGGTTGCTTGATTATCTTATGAAAACGGACATCGGTCGTTACAGGACCATAATCCATGAACTCGAAATTCGCAAGTAACGACACGAACTATTAGAAAGAAGAAGAGACGATGATGATTACCAAGCAAATCGAAATAGGCGGAAAAACGTTCACACTCGAAACCGGACGGCTTGCACGACAGGCCCACGGGGCAGTCATGGCCCGGTACGGAGACACCATGGTTCTCGCAACCGTGGTCAGTATGTATGAACCAAAAGAAGGCCTTGACTATTTTCCCTTGCAGGTCGAATACCGCGAGAAGACAGCCGCCGCAGGGAAGATCCCTGGCGGATTCTTCAAACGTGAGGGCAGGCCAACAGAGAAGGAAATCCTCTCGTCGCGCCTGATCGACCGCCCTATTCGACCGATGTTCCCCAAGAATTACTTCAACGAAACGCAGATTCTCGTCACCGTGTATTCTTCCGATCAACAGCACGACGGCGACGTCCTGGGAGCTTGTGCGGCCTCTGCTGCCCTCATGGTCTCGGATGTCCCTTTTGACGGGCCCATCGCTGAAGTCCGGGTCGGACGCGTCAATGGCGCCTTCATCGTGAATCCGACCTTTGCGGAACTCGCCGGAAGTGACCTCGATCTTATCGTGGCCGGAACCGACGACTCGGTTGTCATGGTCGAAGGCGAATCGCTTCAGGTATCAGAGGCGGATGTTCTCGCCGCACTTCGCTTTGCGCACGAACACATCAAAGCGCTGTGTGCGATCCAGAAGGACCTTGCCGCGGCAGTCAAAGTCCCCAAACGACCACTGGTCGAAGACGCGTTTCCGGATGGGATGGAAGCAGCCGTTCAGAAGCTTGCTGCAGACCGATTGAAGAACTTGAGCAGAACGATTCTCTCGAAGGAACAACGGTCGGCCGAAACGACCAAGGTTTATGAAGACACGAGAAAGGCGTTTGAGGAGCAATTTCCCGATTCGGCGGAATTGGTCAACGAAATTCTCCACGACCTGGAAAGCGAATCCATGCGTTCCACGATTCTGTCCGAAGGCAAGCGGCTCGACGGGCGCGGACTCGCCGATATCCGCACCATTACGTCAGAAGTCGGAGTGCTCCCGAGAACTCATGGTTCAGCTCTCTTTACGAGAGGAGAAACTCAAAGTCTCACGTCTGTGACACTTGGCACGAAAACTGATGAACAGATCCTTGACGGTCTGTTGCCGGAGACAACCAAGCGATTCATGCTCCACTACAATTTTCCTTCATTCAGCGTTGGAGAGGTTGGTCGGCTTGGAACGGGGAGACGCGAAGTGGGACACGGAAACCTGGCTGAACGGGCGCTTAAGAACCTCATGCCGCCGGAAACGGATTTCCCGTACACGATTCGCATTGTTTCCGATATCCTCGAGTCCAACGGTTCTTCCTCCATGGCGACAGTCTGCGCCGGGACTTTGGCGCTTTTCGATGCAGGAGTTCCGCTCAAAAAGGCCGTGGCAGGTATTGCCATGGGGCTTGTGAAGGAGAAAGACCGGATCGCAATCCTCAGTGACATTCTCGGAAACGAGGATCATCTGGGCGACATGGATTTCAAGGTTGCCGGAACCGGTGATGGGATCACCGCCTTACAAATGGACATCAAGATCAAAGGCATTTCCTTCGACATCATCGAAAAAGCGCTTGCCCAGGCACGTGATGGCCGCCTGCATATCCTGCACACAATGAATCAGGTGATGGCAAGTCCTCGGCCAGATCTCTCGCAATATGCTCCGCGACTGCAAACCCTGAAAATTCCTGTGGATATGATCGGTGCGCTCATCGGACCGGGCGGAAAGAACATCCGCCAGATCGTTAAGGATTCTGGTGCCGAGATCAACATCGAGGATGACGGCACGGTCACGGTTGCAGCAGTCGAGCGTGAGTCGGCGGATAAAGCAATCGCTGCAATTATGCGAATGACGGAAGCCCCGGAAGTGGGAAAAGTCTACCGGGCAACGGTGAAGAAGATCATGGAGTTCGGCGCATTTGTCGAAATTCTTCCCGGCAGGGAGGGGCTTGTTCATATTTCCCAACTCGATGTCAACCGTGTCAACAAGGTCGAGGACCTTGTGAAGCTCGGTGACCAGATCGATGTGAAGTTGATGAAGATCGATACTGAAGGCAGGCTGAGCCTGAGTCGCAAAGCGCTTCTGCCGGGCGGGGAAAATGCCCTGGAAGAGATGAACCGTCCACGAAAACCGAGACCCGACGGGCCTGGCAGGGACAGCAGGCGGCCGCAGGAATCCCGGCACCGCTAACGGTCTCTTGGACTCTTGAGTTCCTTGCGGTCAGGTCCTTTCGTTCCGCATATTTTGTTTCACCGTTATGGAAATTACACTCGGGCCCGCGAAATCCATCGTCGGTACATTTGACGTACCGGGGGATAAGTCGATTTCCCACCGGGCCCTCCTTGTTGCCTCCATCGCAGACGGAGTTTCTTCGTTGCATAATCTGCTCCAGGCACAAGATCCCGAGAGCACGATACGCTGTCTCCGTTCATTGGGTGTCAAGATTACGCGAAACGGTGAGACTACGGAAGTGTACGGCCAGGGGCTGAACGGCTTCCGGCGGCCAACGGCTGATCTCGATGCCGGCAATTCCGGAACCACGATGCGGCTCTTGAGCGGTATCCTGGCCGGACAGCCCTTTGAATCGACCATCACAGGCGACGAATCTCTCAGAAACCGACCGATGCAGCGGGTGGTGGATCCCCTGACCCGCATGGGGGCAGTGATCTCCTCCCAAAAGGGTAAACCACCCCTCACGATTCAAGGCAAAAACCCTCTCGATGCGATCTCGCACACACTTCAGGTTCCGAGCGCTCAGGTTAAATCCGCCATTCTTCTCGCCGGTCTGTTTGCCGAGGGCGCGACAACTATCACCGAGAAAGTCATCACCCGCGACCACACGGAGCGATTGTTGAATCTTCCGGTACGCACGAATGAAGAAGGCAGAACCATCACCGTAGTCGGTGGGACGAGAATCCCTCCTTTCACCATTGTTGTTCCCGGAGATATTTCTTCAGCCGTTTTTCTTATCTGTGCAGCGGCACTCGTTCCAGGATCAGATATTGTCATCCGAAACGTCGGCCTCAACCCGACACGAACAGCCGTTCTTGGGATACTCACTAATGCAGGGCTTCAATTGTCTGTAGAGAGGACTTCGCATCAAGAACCCGAAGAATACGGTGACATTCGTGTAAAGTTTGGACCGGCCAGCCGGCCCATCGATCTCGACAGTGCGGTTGTTCCGCAAATCATCGACGAGATTCCAGCGCTCGCTGTTCTCGCGGCCGCTTCCGGCGTGGAATGTTCTGTGCGGGGTGCAGGAGAATTACGGGTGAAGGAGTCAGACCGCGTTAGCCTGCTCGTGAGAAACCTGCGATCAATCGGCGTTCCGGCTGAAGAAGCAGGGGATGGCTTTTCGTTTGAGCGGGCCGTGATCACATCGGGTCGCGTTCAAAGCGGGGGCGACCATCGTATTGCGATGGCGTTCGCGCTTGCAGGACTCAGGGGGGGAGCCGAAATAACCATTGACGAAGCGGAGGCGAGCGAGATTTCATTTCCACACTATTGGGGTGTTCTAGAATCATTTCAGAAGCGTTAATTCCCGGGAGGCTTTCGTGGCTAGTGTGATCCTTCAAAATGTCAAAAAAGTATACGAAGATGGATTTGTTGCCGTTCATGGGATAAACCTGGAAGTCAAAGACAAGGAATTTGTTGTTCTCGTCGGTCCTTCAGGATGTGGAAAATCCACGACCCTGAGAATGATCGCGGGACTCGAAGATATCACCGAAGGCACTATAAGGATTGATGAGAGGGTCGTCAACGACGTTGCGCCTAAGGACAGGGATATCGCCATGGTCTTCCAGAATTATGCGTTATACCCGCATATGACGGTGTATGACAACATGGCGTTTGGCCTTACACTCCGAAAGTTCCCGAAGAAGGAGGTGGACGCGCGAGTCAGGGAGGCGGCTGCGATTTTGGGACTCGACAACTATCTCGACAAGAAACCGAAAGTCTTGTCGGGAGGACAGAGGCAGCGGGTGGCTGTGGGGAGGGCGATTGTGCGGAAACCAAAGGTGTTCCTCTTTGACGAGCCTCTTAGCAATTTGGATGCCAAACTGCGAGTGCAAATGCGGATGGAGATCTCAAAATTGCACCGTAACCTCGGTGCGACGATGATCTATGTGACACACGACCAAACGGAGGCGATGACGATGGGCGAGAGGATCGTTCTGATGAAGGACGGCGTGGTACAGCAGATCGACACACCCCTGAAGATCTATGACCGGCCGGTCAACAAATTCACAGCTGGGTTCATTGGTACGCCAGCCATGAATTTTCTTGACGGGAGGATTATTGGAAGGAAATCAGTCGGGTTTAAGGAAACCGGTGATGGGTTGTCGTTTACGGTGCCTGCAGCCATGCAGAAACTCCTGAACCCGTTCTCGGGGAAGAACATGACCATGGGGGTCAGGCCGGAGAACATCTACCTGAAGTCCCGCTCAGCCGGTATTAAACGCCCGCTGACTCTTCGCGCAAACGTTGAAGCCGTCGAACCAATGGGGAATGAGACGTACCTCTATTTTTCGACGAGGAAAGATGGAAGCCAACACGTTGCGAGAGTACGGTCATCGGAAGGATTTGCGGTGGGTAAACCGGTAAATCTGTTGTTCGATCTTGAGAAGGCACATTTCTTCGATTCAGTCACTGAAATGGCCGTTTTGCAGACTGGAACGAAACGGTGACCTTTTCAGGACTCTCTTCAGAGCCTGATAATCTGATGTTTGAACTTGTCGATGACCAATTCGCCGCGTAGCCAGCGGAGAAACTCGAGCCCGTACTTATTGAGGAAATGCAGGATATTAAGTTCCCGTTCCTGAAAATTCGAGCCGGGAAATACGTGGTTCGCAGCCTTTTCCACCTGTCGAATGGCGACTTCGTTCTGGCGTTTTTGAGCGGCAACCGTTTTTTGCCTGATCGCTTCGAGTTGAAAATCGATCTTACTCTTAGCCGTATCCAGCGCGCCAGCAAGGGTGGGATCAATCTTGATCAACCCGGCACGTAATGACTCAAGCGTTTCTGTTATCGACCCCCCAGTCCCCCCGAATAACTCCTCGAGTTTGACCGACGAGGAATGCTCAGCAACCCTCTGCTTCACCAATTCAACATCGCGGAAAAAATCGGAGAGGGACAACTGATATCTTGTGAAGACTTTCTCCACTTTTTCCTCCACGATTGACGCGCTTGCGCGTGGATAGAGAACAGGTGCCGGAATACTGAACTCGGCGTAGACCGGTTTCAACTGGGCAAAATACGATAGTTCTCCCGGCCCGGCGACGTACGCGATGGTGGGGAGGAGCGAATCTTGACAAATGGGTCTGAGGACGACATTCGGACTGAAGAGTTCAGGTTTTTCATCCGTGAGTTTGATAAGTTCATCTTTCGTAAACTGTTGCCTGCTATTCTTCAATCCAAATCCTGTTGATTTTGGCTCGATAAGATAGCGTCCTGCGTTATGAAAGAGGAAAAGGTTCACCGGTTTTGGTTTAATCTGTGCGTGATATTGTTTTTCCACCTCTACGCTTTGGTCAACGACAAGCTGGCAGGTCCGGGGTGTTTGCTCTAATTCTTTCCGGAAAACCGGCGACAACAGTTTCTTGAGTTGCGGATCGTTCGGATTCAAAAACACGAGGCCGGAATCCTCGAGCAGGTCGTTCATGAGATGAACGAATGCCCGGTTAAAGGTCATTCCTTTCTGATAGGCGACGCGGAAGAGTTCCATGACCTTGGGGCGGAATTCTGTGGCAGGGAGGCTGTTTTCGAGGGTCTGAAAAAGGTCGCCGATGGATTCTTGAAATTCAATCTGTCCGACGGCCCCGGGATTGCCCGTCCTGATCTTTTCGCCCGGATCGTATGTGAGGGTGAGCAGATCGTTTGACTGGTTCAACATCTTGACGGAACCGACTTCCTCGTAATCGTGATCTTCGCCTTCCAGCCAGAACACGGGGACGAAAACGAACTCAGGGTACTGCTCCTGTAGCTTTTCGGTCAGCTTAAGGGTTGTGAGGGTCTTGTAAATGGTATAGAGGGGACCGGTAAAGAGCCCAACCTGCTGCCCGGTGACAACGGCCAACGTGTTGTCATTGCTGAGGGCATCAATGTTTGCGAGCGTCTTCACGCCGCAATGAAAATCGCGGTTTTGAATCGAGAGGACCCGGGCGACTTCTGAACGTGGAATGGTCCTTTTCGCAACGAGGTCCAGGGCTGCTTGCCAGTGTGCCGGATCCCGGAAATTCCATGTGTAGAATTTTTTTACTTTTTCGAAATCGTTGACATAGTCGATGAAGAGGGAGGAGAACGAGGAACCATTGGAAGGGAGATCGCTGTAGTCAATCCAATTCATCAAGATGCAGGTGGTTGGTGAGTGGCGCTGTTGCTAAAGTGAGAATATACGTTATAGTGCGACGAGCCGCAAGAATTGACCGGTGGCCAGAAGAGACCGCTTGAGAATGGAATTCCTCAACAGTGAAAGGAAGAGACTCATAATCATTCTCGGATTTTTTCTTGACAAATCAGGGTTGCTTTCCTATATTGTCTCTGTTATAACCGCATCTCACAATCCGATTCGAGGCTACGAACGCATCGCACATGAGCGACATTCAAGGAACAGCATCTCAAAAGCCTGTGCCCGCCGCAATACCTCCTGTCAAGAAGAAGAAAAAATCAGCTATCATCGCGGTTGTTCATCCGGAAGGGTGTACCGGGTGTGAAGTCTGTATTGAGTTTTGCCCCGTTGATTGTCTCTACAAGGTTCCCGGACCCGAAAATCCGGAAGAACATGGGTACGTGAGCATGAATGGAATCGTCATTGTCGATGAAGAGGTCTGCATCGGATGTAAGCTCTGCGCAAAGTACTGTCCGTGGGAAACTATCGACATGGTCAAGAGGGTGGAGGAGTCTGATGTCGTTGCTTAACCCTCCCGTGCATTGATTTCCGACTTCTGACAGAATAGACAATCGAAGGAATGCTTCATGTCGGATCAGACAACTGAGAATGTCCAAAAGGATACCTCGTCTTCGGGCGGGGCTGGACCAAAGACCACTCCTGTAATTTCTCAAACACCACTTCCCCGAAAACCCAAGCAGGACCGTCCGGCAGATCAAGACCCCGGGATCTGGCGCACGAATCGGCGCAATGTGCTTGCCGTGACTGGATGGATGGGCTTCTTAGGATTCATTATCATTTCAACTGTTGGCGCCCTCCGGTACATGTTTCCCCGTGTCCTGTTTGAGCCGCCGACAAAATTCAAGGCCGGTTTTCCACAGGATTTCATGATCGGTGAAGTGAGTGAAAAGTACAAAGACGAAAAACGGGTCTGGATTGTCCGGGAAAAAGAAGGGTTCTATGCATTGATTTCGATCTGTACTCATCTTGGATGCACTCCGCGTTGGCTCCCGGGCGATAACAAGTTCAAATGCCCGTGCCATGGGAGCGGGTTCTACAGAACGGGAGTTAATTTTGAGGGTCCGGCTCCCCGTCCCTTGGAACGCGCATTTATTGGCATTGCAGACGACGGGCAGTTGCAAATTGACCGTAGCGTGAAATTCCTCTATGAAAAGAATGAGTGGGGAAGAATCGGTTCGTTTCTCCCCTACACAGGGTAACTCAGGAGTGCCAGCATGGCATTGATGGAACAATTTAAAAAGTCGGAATTCTATAAATCAATTTTCCGGCATTCGTACCAGGACACACAGCGAAACCGGGCGCTTCAGATTGTCGATAACGTATTTCTCCATCTCCACCCCGTTCGCGTACCCCGCCATGCGACCAACATTGGTTTCACCTGGGGCATGGGAGGCATCACCTTCCTCCTGTTCCTTGTCCTGACAATCACCGGCGTGATTCTGATGTTCTATTACCGGCCGACAGCGCAGTATGCGTATGAGGACATGAAGTACCTCATGAACGACGTTCCGTTCGGTCCGCTGATGCGGAACATGCACCGATGGGCCGCGCACGCAATGGTACTGACGGTGATGCTTCATATGTTCCGGGTCTTCCTCACCGGCTCATACAAACCACCGCGTCAATTTAACTGGATGGTCGGAGTGATCCTCCTCGTTCTCACATTGCTGCTGAGTTTCTCCGGGTACTTATTGCCCTGGGATCAGCTTGCGATCTGGGCTGTCACTGTCGGAACGAACATGGCCCGCGCGACCCCGCTGCTTGGCCATGAAGGTCCGTTTGGACCAGAGCTCGGGATGCGGATTGACAACGATGTTCGATTCGTTCTCCTCGGTGGAACCGAGGTTGGCCCCCCAACCTTGCTACGGTTCTACGTGGGACATTGTATTTTTCTTCCGTTGATTGCCGTCATTTTCATGGCAGTTCACTTCTGGAGAGTGCGCAAGGATGGCGGCATCTCAGGACCTGAATCCAAAAAGAATTTCTAATCCGCTGACCAAAAGCCCGGACCGGGAACCTCATGGAACAATTTCTGGAAATCATCTCGAAGCCTGACAATATTCCGATTGTCGCGCTTCTGGTAAGCGTCATCTTCTTCTCTTGGCTGGCATGGTCAAAAGCCCGCCGCAACGATGCATTGCCGGTTCCGCTGGAAGCGACAATGGATGACAAGGTGCAGGTGTGGCCCTATTTGGTCCGCGTCGAGTTTCTTGCAACCATTGCCGTGATGGCCGTTCTCGTTTTATGGTCGGTGTTTCTTGATGCTCCACTTGAGGAACCTGCAAACCGAGCCTTGACACCAAACCCTTCGAAGGCTCCATGGTACTTTCTCGGCCTCCAGGAACTCCTGGTTTACTTCGATCCCTGGATTGCGGGCGTCGTGCTTCCAACGCTCATTATCGTAGGCCTGATGGCGATCCCGTACATTGATATCAACGAAAAAGGAAACGGGTATTATACGTTTAAGGATCGCAAGTTTTCGATACTGGTGTTTGCGTTCGGATTTATCGTGTTATGGGTCGCTCTGATCGTCTTGGGAACTTTTATGCGCGGTCCGGGATGGAATTTCTTCCTGCCATGGGAAAAATGGGATCCCCATTATATCGGCGTTCTCACGAATGTGGATCTTTCGGAACTTCTGGGAATGCCAACGCGATTGCCTGACAACACGCTGAATCCCGCGGCTATGATCTTTGGCGCAGTGGTTGTCATCGGATACTATGCCATCGGACCGATTTACTGGATCTTGAAGCGAAAGAACGAGTTGATGCAGAACCTGGGGGTTGTACGATACGCGATCGTTTCGTTCCTCCTTCTGAGCATGGGAGGCGTTCTGATCAAAATCCTTCTGCGTCTTGCCCCGACTGCGCTCGGTATGAATCCTGTGAAATATGTCTGGGTTACTCCCTGGTTCAACATCTAGTGGTTCTTCAATTAAATAATCTTGTGTTTTCGAGAACGCGAGCACAAGTGGAAGCGGCACTAATGCCTTTTGAAAAAGCATTGAGTCTGGGCAAATGAAATTGATCGATCGAAGGAGTTCTCGAGATGTTTGAGCAACGCTCTCGCATTCCGGTTGAACAGCGAAGCTACGGCCGATTTTACATTGCATTCAGCGCGATTCTGTTCCTCGGCACTGTCTGGGCTGTTTGGGATGAAGTGACGGTCCGTCGCCCGTGGAAAGATTACCAGGAAGTGTTCTATGCAACGTTATACCAGCGGCTGGATTCACTAAAGCAAGCGGCGGTTTCGGAAATTGATTCCAGTGAAATTGCTGCCTTTGAATCCGCATTACGCGATGCGCAAGCAGCGTTGAAAACCGATGGATACCTTCAGGCCGCCGAGAAGAAGACGGCATTGCTGGGCGATCTGGAAAATGCAACCCGCGAATGGCGATTTGCCAGAAGCAGGTCCGATGCTGCATACTACCAGTATCAAAAGACCGCCTTGTCTGGGGCGGACGCATCATCAGAAAAAGCAGAGGTGGAGCATCACGACGCACGGATTGCAGAATATGCTGCTGAGATGGCAAACCTGCAGGCACAGATTGCCGTTTATGATACGACAGTCAATATATACGTCGACGCTGTTCTCAGAGCAACGGCCGATCTTCGCGGACTCTATGTAGCAGCCGACGCCTTCAACTTGAAGCTTGAACTGGCTTCAAGGGCGCCTCGTGATATCAAACAAGTGATGTTGCCTGATTTCGAATATACTCCGTTCACAGAGATCAAAGCGCGTATCGACCGGTGTCAGACGTGTCACCTGGGCTGGGGGGAAAGCGTCATGGAGGATGCTCCCCAACCATTTACCAAACATCCGCTGCCAGAGTTGCTCGCAGTCCACAATCCGGAAACCTTCGGATGCACGCCTTGTCATCGCGGTCAGGGACCGGCCCTGACAGAGGGGTTTGCCCATGGTTTTGAGGACAAACATTGGGAAACACCAATCCTCAAAGGTGTCGAAACCTATGCGACATGCAATACATGCCATTCTGAAGAAACCGTCCTCAAACACGCGAAACCATTTACGAAGGCCAAACAAATCGTTCTGGAATCCGGTTGCTATGGATGCCATGAGATTAAGGGATACACGAATCCTCCCAAAATCGGTCCCGTGTTGAACTCGTTGACCTCGAAAACAACGCCGGAATGGATCTATCGTTGGGTCAAGAATCCAAAAGACTACAATCCGCACACGAGAATGCCGAATTTTGAATTTGGAGACAGCGATGCCGAGGCAATCACAGCGTATCTCGTGAAGATCGGACGAGAATCGGACTTCGCTCCGCAACGGTCCCGCGGCTCATTTGCTGGCGGAAGTGCGTCCCGCGGCAAGGAACTTTTCGAAACAGTTGGATGTCAGGCTTGCCACGTAGCAGGGGGATACACCGCGGTGCGGGATGAACGAGGGACAAGCTATGATGTTGCCCCGGAACTTACGCGCGTTGGCAGCAAGGTGACCGCGGACTGGCTCTTTGATTGGCTCAAGAATCCCCGCCATTACAATCCGACAACCAGAATGCCAAGCCTCCGCCTCACAGACGACGAAGCACGGAACCTTGTTGCATTCCTCGTGTTGCAAAAGGACGAGCGAAGCCTGCCTCGGGTAACGCTTGACCTTGGAAGTCCGGAGAAGATCGCGCGCGGGGATGCTTTGATCCGTGAATTCGGATGCGCTGGGTGCCATGAGATCAAGGGAATGGAGCGGGAGGGGAAAGTCAGTGTTGATCTTTCCGACTTCGGCAGAAAGAAAGTCGAGCAAATGGATTTCGGAAACACCCTGCCGCTCGGTAAGAATACGGATATTGAGTACCAGAAGAATGCGGATGGCACGGTATCGGTCAAGCACACCTGGGCTGGCTGGGTGAAGGGGAAATTGAACAATTCGAGATTGTACATAACAGAACGAATTGCGCAAAAGATGCCGATCTTTTCGTTTAATGATGAGGAAATAGCGCTGATCCGAACGTTTTTGGTCAGCATGACCCGAGATGCTCCGCTACCCACGTACCAACATGATTTTACAAAGCGGGTGAAGGACCTTGAAGCCGGGAGGCGACTGTCTGTACAGTATAATTGCATCCAGTGTCATTCGCTCGAGGATCGGGGAGCATTCATGACAGTGAAATACGAGGATCCCGGGCTCGGACCTCCTCCGCTTCCGGAAAGCCAGGGAGCAAAAGTGCAGGAACAATGGCTCCATAGCTTCCTCAGGAATCCGACGACCGTTCGCCCGTGGCTGAAACTCCGGATGCCGACGTTTCAGTTGTCCGACCAGGAAATCGGCACAATCCAAAAGTACTTCCTTGCAATGTCAAATCAGGATTTTGTAATTCGGGACTATGCCGCCACGACTGTGGAAGCGAAGTACGCGAGCCCGGGGAGAAAGCTGTTTGAGCTCTATCAGTGCGCCAAGTGTCATCCCTCCGGCACGGCGGACCTGTCGGAACTTTCAGCTTCGGATCTCGCGCCGGACCTTTCGCTGGCGGCCTCACGTCTCAAGCCGGAGTGGATTGTTGAATGGATTATCGATCCCCAAAAGTTGCAACCGGGAACGCGCATGCCCACGTTCTTTTATGACGGAGAGGCACCCGATCAGGAAACGCTCGGCGGAGATGTTCGGGAACAGGCGAAGGCTTTGTCAGCTCACATCTGGAATCTCGGGAAACGAAATCGTTAATGGACCTTTTTTTTCATTTACATGAAGGAGTGCGAATACGATGAAGGCAATAGGAATCGTTCTGTTGATTGTGGTGGTTGGGATTTCGACGATGTTTGCAGGCGACGTCACCGGAAAGGTCAAATTCGGTGGAACCGCGCCGAAGGCGGCAAGATTGCGAATGGACGCCGATCGGTTCTGCAAGGCCGCCCATAAAGCTCCCGTAACAAGCGAGGAAGTAGTTCTGAACAAGAATGGCACGCTAAAAAACGTCCTCGTGTACGTCAAAGGGCCTGTGAGCGGAAAGTTCACAGCTCCAAAGGACAAGGCACTGTTTGACCAGCAAGGATGTCTCTATCTTCCGCATGTCCTTGGCGTTCAGACTGGGCAGCAGGTGGAAATACGCAATAGTGACAACACGCTCCACAACGTGCACACCCAATCGGACAAAAATCCATCATTTAACGCAGGTCAGCCCATTAAGGGTCATAAGCTTACCAAAACGTTTGAAAAAGCCGAGACCTTTCGCGTAAAGTGTGATGTCCACTCGTGGATGGGTGCTTACATTGGCGTGTTTGACCATCCGTTCTTCGCGGTAACCGGGGATGACGGAAGTTTCACGTTAAAGGGAGTGCCTGCGGGAGAGTATACCGTTGAGGCGTGGCATGAAAAGTATGGTTTAAAAACCATGAAGGTCACCGTCCCGGCCTCAGGCAAGCAAACGGTGGATTTCAGCTACTCCAACTAGCAGCCCACAGCACATAAGGAGCACACAGTGCAGAATGTCGCAACGGCGCCGCACCACGGTGAGGCTGCTCACCACGAAGAGCGCGCAAGTTTTTGGCGAACATATGTCTTCTCGGTCGATCACAAAGTCATCGGCATCCAGTACATGATGACAGGATTGATTTTTCTGTTTCTCGGCTTCACACTGATGATGCTGATGCGATGGCAGATTGCCTATCCCACGAAGTCGATTCCGGGAGAATGGTTCACCCTCCTTCCCGGAGCAATTGCGCTAATCTCCATAATTGT
Source organism: Bacteroidota bacterium (assembly GCA_040901865.1). Lineage (GTDB taxonomy): Bacteria > Bacteroidota > Ignavibacteria > UBA10030 > UBA10030 > JBBDYD01. The sequence goes on from JBBDYD010000137.1 coordinate 43,796, forward strand.
CGGATTGATAAGCAAACGGAAGCTCACGATTCTCTTCGGGGTTCTCTTTGGCGGAATCGCCTGGCTTGTTTGGTCCATGGTGTCCGACGAGACGCTGTTTCCCCAAGGGATTATGCTTCCGGAGCTCTATAACTCCTTTGGCGCTATGCACGGAACCATCATGGTGTTCCTTGGGGTAGTCCCCATTGCAGTCGGTGGATTTGGCAACTATGTGGTTCCCTTGCAGGTCGGCGCTCCCGATATGGCTTTTCCGAAACTCAATATGATGAGCTACTGGAGCTATTTTGCCGGTGGCATCGTCATGTTGTCGAGTTTCTTTATTCCCGGAGGCGCGGCAAATTCCGGATGGACATCGTATCCTCCGTTGTCCGATATCGCAACCACCGGACAGACTGTTTGGCTCTTCGGAATGGTATTCCTCATCACGTCGTCTCTCCTGGGATCCGTCAACTTCATTGTGACGATCGTCCAACTCAGAGCGAAGGGCCTGACGTTCATGCGGCTCCCGTTCTTTGTGTGGGCTCAGCTGGTAACTTCGTTTCTCCTTCTTCTTGCGTTTCCACCTCTTGAAGCCGCTGCGGTTCTTCAGTTAATGGATCGCCTTGCCGGTACGAGCTTCTTTTTGCCGAGCGGCCTTGTGATCAGCGGACAGGTTCTCGATGTCTCGGGCGGTGGAAGCCCGCTCCTTTGGCAGCATCTCTTTTGGTTCCTTGCCCATCCGGAGGTGTACGTGCTGATCCTCCCGGCTATGGGAATCATAGCAGAGGTCATTGCCAACAATACAAGGAAGCCGCTTTGGGGATATCGCTCGCTCGTCTTCGCAGCTGTGTTTCTGGGATTCATGTCGTTTATCGTCTGGGCCCATCATATGTTCATGACAGGAATGGGAACGGTGATCAGCACGTTCTTTCAAACCACAACGATGATCATCTCCATCCCGTCAGTCATCATTCTGAGCGCTCTGATCATTTCCCTGTGGGGCGGATCAATTCGCTTTACGGTTCCAATGTTGTTTGCGGTCGCCTTTCTCCCCATGTTTGGTATTGGCGGACTCACGGGGCTTCCTCTCGGACTTGCGCCTACGGACATCCATCTTCATGACACCTATTATGTCATCGGCCATTTTCACTATGTCGTGGCTCCTGGTACGATTTTCGCCCTGTTCGCCGGAATCTATTATTGGTACCCAAAAGCAACGGGAAGGCTGATGAATACCACGTTGGGAAAGATCCATTTCTGGGGTTCTCTTGCGTGTATGAATGGAGTCTTCTTTCCCATGTTAATCCAGGGGCTGGCTGGGGTTTCCCGGAGGTTATATGACGGCGGCGCCCAATATGCCCATGCACAGAATGTTCTCCAATGGAATGAAGTAATGTCGGTTTCCGCATGGCTTCTCGCAATTTTTCAATTGCCATTCATCTTCAACTTCTTCTGGAGCCTGAAAAAGGGGAAAGCGGTGGAATCCGACAATCCCTGGGGAGCTACGACACTCGAATGGCAAACACCAACGCCACCACCGCATGGGAATTTTTTAAAGGTTCCCGAAGTCTTTAGGGGCCCCTATGAATACAGCGTCCCAAATGCTCCGAAAGACTTTCTCGCTCAGAACACTCCATAATTCCGGATACTTGCATGCAAATTCCTTATACAGTTGCTGCCCGTCCTGACACGGGACTTCACAACTCCAAGCTGGGTATTTGGCTGTTTCTGGCTTCCGAAGTGATGCTGTTCGGGGCCCTCTTTTCGTCGTACATCCTCTTGCGCGTGGCCGCCCCCGAATGGCCGCATGGATCACTGCTTCTGAATGTTCCTCTCGCATTCCTCAACACCGTTATTCTCATCGGATCGAGCGTGACGATGGTTATGTCCTGGGCATCGTTGATGATGAAGGACTTTCAGAAGTACCGACGTTACATGGGACTGACAATCCTCTGCGGGTTCGGCTTTTTGATTGTCAAAGGCTTCGAATACACCGCAAAATTCTCTCATGGGATCTTCCCGAGTGAGGACCTCTTTTACGCAACCTACTTCACGCTCACAGGGCTGCATGGTCTTCACGTCATCGGTGGGATTATCGTCAATACGTACTTCTGGGGACCCGGCAGCCGCATGTGGAAAACAGAACCCGAAAGATTCACAAACAGGGTGGAGGTGGCCGGGCTTTATTGGCACTTTGTCGATCTTGTATGGATTTTCTTGTTTCCCACTCTCTACCTTTTGTAGGAGAATCTATGGAACACACCACCACCGAAGATATCAAGAAGCACGTTCGGAGCTACATTCTTGTTTTTGTTGCGCTTCTTGCTCTCACCGTGATTACAGTCGGAGTATCCTACCTGCACCTCAGCGTTGTGCCGGCGGTCATTCTGGCTCTTATGATTGCATCCATCAAGGGAGCACTTGTTGCTTCATATTTCATGCACCTGATTTCCGAAAAGAAGCTGGTATACTTCACACTGGTTCTCACCGCCGTATTTCTCATCACGCTCGTGGCTCTCCCTCTCCTCGGGTACCACGACAACATTGAATAGCCATGTCACTGAAATCATTTCATGTTTTCTTTATTTGCGCGTCGATTCTCTTTCTGATCGGATTTGGCGCGTGGTTCCTTGTCACTGAGCCTGTATCTGCGAGGGCTATCAACGTTCTGGGAGGCTTGATGTGTTTCAGCCTTGCGGGCGGCATGGGGGTGTACGCCGTACGGTTTCTGCAGAAGTTCAAATCTTTGACAAACCAATGAACAAACAACGTCTTCGGCGGATGGCAGCGAGGGCATTTTCGGATGCACTTCTCCTGATAGTGTTCGTTGAATCCCAGCTTCTGGCCTGCCCTGTATGCTATGGTGACAAAAATTCAGCGGAGGTGGAAGGAGCCCGTTGGGCCATTCTCTTCCTCTTAGGAGTGACCGGAACTGTCCTCAGCGGCGTTGTGGCCTTTGTGCTGCACGTCCGGCGCCGATCACGAAAGGCCCAGGATGGGACTGTCGATGTAAGAAGTTCAAACTAGGAGAGTCTTGATCTATGAATGATTTTCTCGGTCTTCCCCTTGACGCTTCGGCTCACGGACCCGAAATCGATGCCATGATGGGAGTCATCCATTGGCTGATGTTCGCCCTGTTCATTGGCTGGGGAATATTCTTTACGTATGTGCTCATTCGGTTCCGACGTTCCCGTCAAGCGTCAGCTGATTATGCAGGCGTGAAAAGCCACACGTCAACGTATCTTGAAATTGGTGTTGCACTCATCGAGGTTGTACTCATCATTGGTTTTGCCATCCCCTTGTGGGCAAAGCGCGTCAACGAGTTTCCACCCGACAGCGATGCCGTTGTTGTGAGGGTTGTTGCCGAGCAATTTGCCTGGAATGTCCACTACCCCGGCCCCGATGGGTTATTCGGACCAACAGACATTTCTCTCGTGAGTGCCGATAACCCGGTTGGACTCGACCGCTCCGACCTGGACGCGAAAGACGACATTGTGACAATTAACCAGCTCGTACTGCCTGTTGGAAAACCGGTGATTGTACGGCTTAGCTCAAAGGATGTTATCCATTCCTTTGGTGTTCCCTTGCTGCGAGTGAAGCAAGATGTCATTCCGGGACAAGTCATTCCTGTATGGTTTGAGCCGGTTGAAACCACAGAACAGATTCAGTTGAAACTGGCGAGGCAGTATTCCCTTTACAATTCCATAGTCAATTTTTCCACCATGGTTGTTATGGAAGAATACGCCGGGAAGGATAGTACGGTGATTGCCCCGAAGGGCACCGTTTTGTTCCCCGATGTTGTCGATCAACTGCTTCAGGCAGGGTTCACCGAAGTGCTTGCCTCTCCCGAAACGCCAATGGAGATTGCCTGCGCGCAGTTGTGCGGGCTGGGACACTACCGGATGCGGGCATCGGTGAGTATAAAATCGATGGAGGAGTACCAGGCCTGGCTGGCAGAAGAGGCTTCTTACCTGCAACCGTGAACGATCGTGAGAGGTAGAGGAACTGCCTGCCTTTCCGGAGGGCAGTTTCTTTTTTTTTGAGGATGCGATGAACAAAGCTTTACATCGGTTTGCCGTCGTTACTGCGTGCTGTACCTTCCTGCTCATAGTAGCAGGCGGAATGGTGACAAGCACGGGATCTGGACTTGCGGTGCCCGATTGGCCCCTGTCGTACGGTCAGATCATGCCACCGATGGTGGGCGGCATCTTCTATGAACATGGCCACCGTATGATTGCCTCATTTGTCGGGTTTCTTACGGTGATCCTTGCGTTCTGGCTGTGGAGGAGAGATCCCAGACGGTGGATGCGTGTCCTTGGGCTCATCGCCCTTACTGCTGTTATCATCCAGGGGATTCTTGGCGGTCTCACCGTACTCTATCTTTTGCCGGTGGCAATTTCCGTAAGCCATGCGGCCCTGGCGCAATCGTTCTTTTGTCTTACCGCCCTCATTGCACTCTTTACTTCACAATGGTGGTATAAGGCAACTCCTGTTCTTGAGGAATTGACTGCCCGCCGGGTTTTCCAAGCGAGTGTCCTTCTCGTGATTTCCGTGTTTCTGCAGTTGATTCTCGGGGCCGTGATGCGTCATACAGGCTCCGGGTTGGCAATCCCGGATGTGCCTTTTGCGTATGGCCAAATTCTGCCATCACTTGCCCCTGAGTCCCTGCAGCAGTATAATGACATCCAGATTAAGACTGATATGCGACTGGTGGCTGATGGTCCACTTACTGCTTTTCAGGTCGGAGTTCACTTTTTTCACCGCCTCTGGGCCTTGGCTGTTTTCGGGATTGCGATCTTTGCTTTTGTCCGGTTTCGCTCTGAATCGGGAATACCGGGCAGACTTCGTTTTCTTTCTGGAAGCATCCTATTCCTTGTGTTTGTCCAGATCGCTCTTGGCGTGCTCACCGTGCTGACGCGCAAAAATGAAATTATGACGACAGTGCATGTTGCAACAGGGGCCGTCACACTCGTTGTGAGCGTCCTTCTTGTTCTGCATGTTGCGAAACTCGGGGGTGCGACGCTTTCCCGGTTTCCGTTGATTCGCTTCCGAAAGGAGGCTCTCGTATGAACGATCAAATCGCTTCGCGCATAAAAGAGCAACCAGCGATGGGGCGATCTGCAATATTGGATTTTATCGAGTTGATGAAGCCGGAACTCACAGGATTGTCCGTTCTCACTGCCCTCTGCGGGTATTATCTTGGCGCTGTGACGGTTAACGGCGTGGACTTTTTCCTGACCGGCCTTGGAACCCTTTTGCTTGGAGGGGGAGCGGGAGCATTAAACCAGTATGCCGAGCGCTCGTTTGATCTGCTGATGAAGCGTACCGAGCGGAGACCTCTGCCCGCAGGACGATTGAACCCTGACCAGGTGCTGTTCTTTGGGATACTCACCAGCACCGTGGGATTGCTCATCTTGTTCCTTGGCTTGAACGTCCTGACGGGGGTCCTCGGCGTTGCAACATTTGTTCTCTACTTGTTTGTCTACACTCCTCTGAAACGAAAGACCTGGACCGCCACGCTCGTAGGTGCGATTCCTGGTGCTCTCCCACCCGTGATAGGATGGACAGCAGCCGGTGGATCTTTGGACCTGTCAGCGGGTATCCTTTTTCTTATCCTCTTCCTCTGGCAGATTCCTCACTTTCTTTCTCTCGCGTGGATGTATCGCAAAGATTATGCTCGTGCGGGATACAAAATGCTCACGGTCGTCGATGAGTCCGGTACAAGGGCGGCAATGCAGAGCCTTCTCTATTGTTCTGCCCTGATTCCCGCGGCGCTCGCTATGACTTTCGTTGGCACAACGGGAACGATGTATGGAATTGGATCCGTCCTCCTTGGTACTGCGTTCCTTCTGTTTGCTGTTCAGTTCCGAAAGTACACGCGCAAGTCATTGGGCGAACAGGTCCTCGTGAATCAGCATGCGCGTTTACTCTTCTTCGCTTCCCTGATGTACCTGCCAGCGCTCTTTTTTCTCATGACGGTCGATAAGGTGTGAAGAAACAACGCCGCCATGTTCCACAACCTGCATCGAAGCATCGCACCGCGGTCCCGGATCGTCCTGTTGTCAACATCACAAATCTTTCATATTCCTACCCCGGGCAATCAGCCCTCACAGATGTCTCTATCTCCGTTTCCACGGGCGAACGTCTCGGTGTCCTCGGACCCAACGGGAGTGGCAAAAGTACGTTGTTCCGGATTCTTTCCACGCTCCTGCTGCCATCGGAGGGCGGCGTCGAGATCGATGGTATTGACATCTTACAATCTCCGGATGAGGGAAGACGACGCACGGGCATAGTGTTTCAATCCTCCGGCCTGGATCCCAAATTGACAGTTGCCGAAAACCTTTCCTTCCATGGCCACTTTTATGGACTTAGCGGAGTCACTTTGGCCAACCGCGTTCATCACCTCCTCCAATCTTTTGGACTTCTGGAACGGAAGGATCATAGGGTCGAAATTCTCTCGGGGGGGTTACAAAGGCGAGTCGAGCTTGCGCGTGGTTTACTCCATAAGCCTGCCGTCCTTGTACTCGACGAGCCGTCGACCGGGTTGGATCCGGCGGCTCGGCTGGACTTCTGGCAGTTCCTTTCCCAATCCATGAAAGAAGGAGGGATGACGGTTCTTCTTACGACTCATCTGCTCGACGAAGCCGAACGCTGCGACCGCGTTGCTATATTGGATCGCGGAAGGATTGTCGTTTCCGGAACACCCGCAGAACTCAAAGCATCGCTCGGAGGCGACATTGTAGTCATCACCGCGTCAGACCCGCACCGCCTGGCAAAAAGAATCCGCAGGGAGCTACTCATAGACGGAACAGTGGTTGATCGGGAACTGCATCTCGAGACCAAAGATGGAGCCCGCCTCATTCCGAGACTCGTGAAGACTTTTTCAGCGTCAATGGAAGCCGTTACAATCAGAAAACCAGGCCTCCAGGATGTCTTTCTTCGCAAGACCGGACACCAACTCGGTGGAACCGAAAACGATGGAGAAGGGGGCCGGGGATGAATGCTGCCTTGACGCTCGTGCGGCGTGAGGTGCTCCGATTTGGCCGACAGCGGAGCAGGATGATCGGGGTGATCGCATCACCCGTCCTGTTTTGGATTGTGATTGGCTCCGGCCTCAATAATTCGTTCCAGTATCCCGGTGGTCCACAGGACATGAGCTACCTCGAATATTTTTATCCCGGCACCCTGGTGCTTGTGGTTCTCTTCGCGGCGATTTTCTCGTCGATATCGATCATCGAGGACCGGAATCAGGGATTTCTTCAGGCGGTTCTTGTCGCTCCCATACCGCGTGTAAGCATTGTCCTCGGAAAAGTCCTCGGAATCACAGCATTGGCGGTCTTGCAGGCTGGTATATTTCTTCTTGCCGCACCTCTTATCGTTTCGGGAGCAACGGCCGGGTCTCTTCTCCTTACGTTCCTGGTTCTTATCCTCGTCGCTCTTGGGCTCTCAGCTCTTGGCTTCTTGATCGCATGGTCCATGGATTCCACTCAAGGCTTTCATGCCATCATGAACCTCCTGCTTGTTCCCATGTGGTTGCTTTCCGGCGCCCTCTTCCCAGTGAGCGGCTCAGCACCTTGGGTCGCCGCGGTTATGAACTGGAATCCATTGATGTATGGTGTCTCCGCTACGCGAAAAGCTTTGTACGGCGTCATCCCTGGTGTTAGCACGGAGCTCCCTTCATTTGGTACGTCGATCAGTGTCTTGGTTCTGTTTTGGATCCTCGTGGTTACATTGGCCGTCTTCAGAGTGCAGAAACGACAACGAAGCTCCAACCCCCGAAAGGCCGTATCATGACACCGATGATATTTCCGGATGTGAACGCGTTGCTGAACTGCACGGCGTTTGTTCTCCTGTTATTCGGGCGTCGAATGATTGCAACCGGCCGCATTCAGGCTCATCGACGATTCATGATCAGCACATTTGGCGTTTCATGCCTCTTTCTCATATCCTACCTCACGTACCACGCCCTGTATGGCTCACAATCTTTTTGGGGAACGGGGTGGATTCGGACGGCCTACCTTGTGATTCTCGGTACCCATTCGGTGTGTGCGGTGGTAATTGTGCCCATGGCGCTCATCACACTGCGTCGAGGATTAAAACGCCAGGATGTGATGCATAAGCGAATTGCCAGATGGACGTACCCGGTGTGGCTTTACGTGTCGGTGACGGGGGTTGTGATCTACTTGATGCTGTATCAGCTCAGACCGGGGGGGGTTGACTCATTGACATGATTGTCGAGCGCAGTAACCTGGAGAGACGCCCCCTCACCTTTGAAGCCGTCTCTGTGACTTCCTGATGAGAGAGTTTTGCCGCGCCTATTCCTGTTCCCATATTTGATATGAGTGACAAGCCTGCCGTCCGAATTCCGGATTGAGTCGCAATGGTTAGTTCGGGCACCGTGGACATTCCCACCGCATCCACCCCAGTTCGCGCAAGCATTTCGATCTCCGCCGCTGTTTCGTAGCTCGGACCCTTCAGCCAGCAGTAGGTACCTTCCCTGAGGGATATGCCTTGTGAACGGGCGTTTTGCTGAAAATATTCCCTGATCTTCGGGTCGAGGATTCCAAGGTGCGAGGGTTTCCCGCTCGGGTTGGATGGAAGGGGGAGGAATGTCAGGTTGAGGACACCAGTGATGAGCATCAGATCCCCCGGATGAAAATTCCTGTTAACTCCTCCTGCAGCGTTGGTGACTATCAGCGAAGTTATTCCGAGTTGTATTGCCAGCCTGACGGGGAAGAGGACCGGATCGAGGTCACCTGTTTCGTAGAAGTGGACTCGCCCTTGAAAGACCACCAGCGGAATGGAATCGAAGCCGTTTTCGCTGATCGTGCCGAAAACAACCCGTCCGGAGTGACCCTCGACGGTTGATTGAGGATAGAACGGAATCTCTGATGCAGGGATTGGAATGGGGTTGCTCAACTCACCGGCAAATTCCCCCAAGCCAGAACCCAGAATGAGCCCAAGTGCTGGTTTGACAGGAAGGCGCTTCAGGACAGCTTGAGCAGCTCCTTGAAGACGGGTAGTCAGGTCAGGAATATCAGCCTCCGATCAGTATCCCCGCGATGGTCGCTGTAAGGAGCGTGGAGAGTGTTCCACCCAGGACCGCCCTTAGACCCAGGGCTGCCAGATCCTTGCGCCTATGGGGTGCCATGGGGCTCAAACCGCCTATCTGAATCGCAATCGAGGAGAAATTGGCGAATCCGCAAAGAGCAAATGTAGACATTGCAATTGCCTTCTCAGATACAAGCTTCCCCTCGGTAATCATCGTAGACATGTCCAGATAGGCAACAAATTCGTTTAGAACTACCTTTGTGCCAATGAGTGCTCCGAAGTTCAGTGCTTCAGCTGAAGGGACTCCAATAGCAAGAGCGAGGTATTGCAAAATAAGCCCCATGACGAGTTGCAGGTTCAACGGCTTTCCGTAGTGAGTCATCAAGACATCATTAAGCCCCAAGAACCCGCCAACCCATTCAAGAAGAAAATTGAACAATGCAATTAATGCTATGAATGCCAATAACATGGCGCCAACGTTTAAGGCCAATTGGAGGCCATCCGCCGCACCACTGGCAGCGGCCTCGATGACATTTGATGCGTTCTTTTCAACCTTAACTTTGACCGTCCCTTTCGTCTCAGGCTCCTCAGTCTCCGGATAAATGATCTTAGATATGAGAAGGGCGGCGGGAGCAGCCATAATGCTGGCTCCGAGAAGCTGTGCCGCGAAACGAACCTGTGCCTCGTTGATCCCGATGTTGTGCGCCTGAGAAAAGGCATATCCGAGCATTTGTACGTATGCTGCAAGGACTCCGCCTGCAATCGTCGCCATTCCACCAGTCATAATCGTCAGGAGTTCGGATTTGGTCATGCCGGCTATGTATGGCCGGATCATGAGGGGCGCTTCTGTTTGGCCGACAAAGATGTTCGCAGTATTCGACAATGACTCCGCTCCGCTGGTTCCCATCACCCTTGCCATAACCCAGGCCATCCCCTGAACGATCTTCTGCATAACTCCGAGATAGTACATCACAGACATTAAACAAGAAAAGAAGATAATCGTTGGAAGTACTTGAAATGCAAAGAAAAATCCGATTGAGCTTGGGTTACCCGGACTAATGGCAAGAGTCCCGAAAATGAACTTCGCTCCTTCAGTCGTGAATCCAAGGATCACTACGAAGGCCTCCGCAATAGTTCCGAATGCTGCCTTCGGCCATCCAAGTGGGCCAAACACCTCTCCAAGTTCCGTTCCCTTGATGACGAGGATACCAAAAACTGCCTGTAAGGCCAGCCCTGTTCCTACAAGGCGCCAGTTCACTCTTCTGCGGTTGTTTGAAAACGACCAGGCAATCCCAAGGAGCACGGCGATTCCGAGAAGACCTTGAAGGAAGGAAAGGAGGGTCATGGGCAGTCCTTTGGAAGTGCTTAATCGAGGGGTGGTTCAAAGCAATTGCGACACCGGGCTTCGTAGATATCCTTGGCGCCGATGAGAACACGGTCTTGCTGCTGTGTCTTCCGCTGCGTCCGATCCGCTGGATTTCCACACACAACGCAAATTGCGAGGGTCTTGGTTATATATTCTGCTACAGCAAGTAGTTGTGGAATCGGTTCGAAGGGTTTTCCACGATAGTCCTGATCGAGCCCCGCAACTATGACCCGTCTGCCTTCGTTAGCGAGTTTCTCGCAAACTTCGACCAGATTGGCTTTGAAGAACTGTGCTTCGTCGACCCCGATTACCTGAGCATCACGTACCAAGGGGGGGATCTCATCCGCGCTATCTACAGGGTGTGAGGTGATCGATTGTTCGCTATGAGAAACTATATGCTCCGCGCTGAATCTCGTATCAATCCGCGGCTTGAAGATTGCAACGTGCTGTTTGGCGATCTGGGCTCTCCGGAGTCTCCGAATGAGCTCTTCGGTCTTTCCGCTGAACATGCAGCCGCAAATGACTTCGATCCATCCGGTGTTTCTTGGGACAATATGTTGAGCCGATGTATCCATTATTTTCTTTTTACTGATCGGGCTAACATCTTGGAATCAAAGGCGATTGGCAGGAGGGACTTGAGTTTTAGCACCTTGGTTCTGGAGGATGACGAAAGCACGACATCGATATTGCCCGCAAGGTCCCACAGCACTTGTCTGCAGGCCCCGCAGGGCGGAGTCATTTCATTTCCGCTGGAGACAATTGCGATAGCCCGGAATTCGTTGTCCCCTTCGGAGATGGCTTTGAAGAGCGCCGTCCGTTCAGCGCAGATCGTTAGACTGTAGCTGCTGCTCTCCACGTTACAGCCCCGGTAGATTTTTCCAGAAGTCGTTAGAAGTGCTGCTCCAACCTTGAATCGGGAGTAGGGAGCATGGGCGTTCAATTGTGCTGCTTTTGCCGAACGGACGAGTGGATGGTAATTTGGCATGGGGCTCCCGGGGGTGCTTCAATGGCGGAAAAATATAGGGAACAATGGAGCGAAATGCAACGAAACGAGTTTCTAAAACGCGTCCAGCAATGCATTGAAAGGGTGGATCTTCAGCGTGCAAACACACTGATGGCACTCCTTCAGCCGATACGCCCGTACATCGGTTCTTGTTTCCCTGATCTCCGGTGTGTTAAGCAGATCCGGGAGCGGCCGCGATCTTACGTTCCCGAACGAGGGAAGGAAATAGCAAGGCAAAACATCTCCCGTTGAACTGATTACCAACGAAACAGACGGTGCGTTGCACTCGTTGCGTGGAAACGGAGAAATTCCCTGATGGGCTTCGAAATACTCAACCAGATGGATCATTTTTCCGGGAGTCTCAGCAATGAAATGGGTGAGAAATTCGGATTTCCGCTTTTGGAGCAAATCCTTCACCGATTCCCTGAATACCGCGCACTCTTCAGGATCCAAAAGGATGTCCACCGAAGGTGCAACAGGCCCGACTCGATCTCTGTGAAATGCATCTGATTGGACGTCCGCTGCGAGGAAGGAAAGCCTGTCGATTCCAAGCCCCTTCGCGAAAACGACCATCTCGTCCAGCTTTCTGAAATTCCGTCGTTGAACGACAAACCGGACGGAAAGAGATGGTTTGTTGGTGTTTCCGACCATCGCCTCAATACCCCTTACAATCTGATCAAAGCATTCTAATCCGCGTATCGAATTATGAGTCATGGCATCCGGCCCGTCAAGGGAGATGATGACCTCTTCGAAAAAGGGGAGGATTTCCTTCGCTCGTTTTTCAAGCAATAGCCCGTTGGTCAGAAGTGTTTGCCGGACACCGGTTCGCTCAGCAATTCTGCAGATTTCCAGAAAGTCTTTTCGCATGAGAGGTTCCCCACCGGAATAAACAACGCGACGCAGGCCCATTTGCTGGAGATGCTTGAAAAGCTCCTTGTATTCATCAACAGTCATCTCGCTCGGAAGGGGATCGCGATATGAACAGGTCATGCAGCGAAGGTTGCAGCCGGCGGTCACGTAGAGAATGACGATCGGAAGAGAATGCGCCCGGGTGCCAACAGTATTCAGAAAGGCCCGATAGTTCATTAAAGGCTTGTTTGTTTGTCCTTTGAGTCGAGGATGTCAGTCATTGAGCGGACAGGGCGCTGTTTCTAATAGAGTGATGAGATCTTGAAGGACCTGTAAATGAACTGAACGGGCTCAGCAACAGAAGCTTCCCATCGTTTTCGCCCGAAAGGGTCGACCTCCACCAATCGCGGAACTCTGCCGTACGTAATAAACGTATGGCCACCTGGTAATCTCTGAGCGAACCCCAGTGCAGAAGAGTACAAAGGGGGTGTAGCACGGTATTCCCATACGAGAGTTGCCCGCTTCAGCTGCTCATCGAGGTGATATTCCACGGCCCTGCTTTCCTGTGGGGATCGTCTGTTGCCGTTGTCAAAAAGGATAATATTCCTGTTCTCCAGGCGACGGATCCCATGCTGGTGCGAAAAGCCGTTGAAGGGATCGCCAACGAATTCAAACTCATTATTCTCCCCGCCAAGTCGCCAAACAATATTCCCCGAATTCGCATCGATTTGTGTTACCTCTTCGGTGTGTCGGAACGAAGCGAGGAGATTTCCGTCAACATCGATCTCGAGGGCATTGCCGTGCCAGGGATTGACATTCTGACCAAGGAGTGAAATGTTGTCTGCGGCATCGGTCACACTGAAGTGATCGAACGTGTTCCAATACAGAGGGACTGATTCCGGCCTGTAGTATTCTACCACAATCCCTTTTACAATCGCATTTGCGAGCCCCCCAAACTCCGACAGATCCATTTCGCGATATTCGATTCCGAACAAAACATGGGCATCTCCGTCGATCCGCAATTCATGAACATCGGTTTCCCGGTTTTCCCTTGCTTGATATGAGCGAACAATGGTCCCCAAAATATCCGCCTCATAAAATTGCGTTGCGTAACCGGGACGGGCAACACAGGCGGTGTAGTTTCCATTCGGCTGTTTTTGAAAATCAATCACGGATCCTTCGAATCTTCGATACCAGAGTACATCGCCCACACTGTTAAAAATGACCCCATACGCATGAGCACCGGCACCTGTAAATCCGGCCATGACGTATCCCGGCGCCGGATTGTCGGATTCATGGATCACAAGTCGTGGCATATCGCTCGGAAGAGATCCCGTCGTAAAGGTGACGGAATCGCCGCTTCTTTCATGACCGTGTTGCGAGATTGCCACGGGCTTTGCCCAGTACGTTTTTTCCGGCTCCAATCCAAGGAGCGGAATTCGTACCGCCTTGTTACCCACGGTCCTCAAGGGCGTGCGGAAATTCATGGACGTATCCGTCCCGTATTCAATTCTGACTGAGACCGCGTTATTGGTTCTGATCCTGCCAACTGCGCTGAGAATGTTCTCCGGGTTTCCCGATATGTTGAATTCCGTGATTTCCGGCGCGTCGATGGGATTTGAAATCTGAATACCGGTATCGCAACCGAGCAGAATGAAAACGGAAACACCGGGGATAATAAACGCTCGAACGGTTGCCACGGTCGTTTACCTCGTTTCCTCGCTATTTCGGTTTCGGATACGGATCAATGCAAACCTGGCTGGCGGTCGTCGGCCTCGAAGACGGGCAAGGAACGGTCGCAAATTCCAAACGAGGCCGTACGATGGGAAAAACATATCAACGGCATACAACGCGCGGAGTTGATCAAGCCCGGTGAATGTCAGGTAACTGCCGGCAAATTCGCTTGTCAATGTCTCCCTTTCGTCGTGCGAAAAAGATTCGATTCTCTCTTTCATCATCGCTTCACCACTTTCCCCACTGCGATAAATAGGAGAATCAACAATATAGATGCATCCTTTCTGCTTCAACAGTGACATCATCTTCTTGATTGTTTCATAGGGATCATTCGCATAGTGAAGCGAAGCGTTAAAAATAATGACTTCAAAGGAGTGTTCCGCAAAAGGAAGGAAATCGAATTCCGCTCTCACTAAGTTGAACCCGGGCTCCCCAATATCCCGTAACCGCTGAACAACGCCAAGCCCGTCCTCAGGATCCGTATTGGCATCAACGCCGGTAACGCTGTACCCCAAACGGGCCAGGCGAAGCGAGAGCCAGCAATTTCCGGCCCCAAGGTCGAGAATCTTTTGCGGATCAGTGTGGGTATCCTGAACCAAATGATCAATAAGGCAATCATAGGATTTGGCACGGATGGCCCACATATCCGAATGTTCGTTGCTCAGATCACGATAGGGAAGCTCATGGTAATAGCGCGGGTCTTTGTCTCCCCAACGCTCTTTTCGTCTTACCGATTGGTACGTGTTGAGAAACCGGCCGAGAATTGACTGACGGCTTGGGAGGATAAAATCCGGAATGCCATCAACGGTCTCAAAGAAGAATGATTCGTTTCTGCATTCCCATCCTCCCCGTGATTCCACCAGGGCTCCCCGACATGAAGGACAGTGGAGAATGTCATCCATACTTACGGAAGGTGTGAATTTGTAGACAAAGAAATCCTCAAAAAGCGTTTGGTGCTGATGAACACGCTGTGCCGTGAACTTGCACTCCGAGAACATTCTCAGAATGCGTTCGATATCAGCATCAGATGAGAGGATCAGCAGCAGATATCCCCCCGGTTTGAGGAATGCGGCGGCTTGTCGTGAGAATTCCTTGATGACGGACAAATTGCGTCCACCATAGAGGGCGGGATCGTCGGACGTGTTTTGCCGCTCGTCAAAATACGGGGGATTGAAGATAATCATGTCGAATACTTCGTGGGGGAGCGGATCAAAGAGAGAACCCTCCAGAACCCTTGTCGCGGAAGCGTATCCGTTCCGGCGAATATTCTCTGAAGCGCACTGGACCGCCTGCGGATTGATATCCGTTGCAGTCACACGGGCACCCTGACCGGCGGCCAAAAGGGCAAGAATCCCGGAACCGGTCCCCAAGTCGAGGACATGCTTTCCCCGAAGATCCAGAGAGGACAAATATCGAGCGAGGATCCTCCCACTCTTGAAAATACGCGGATGCATGACCGAAGGCTGGATCACAAACTCAAATCCGTTGTGGGATGTTGACACGGGCCGTTTCAGGCGGGCCCGGTAGAGGAGATTGAACGCAAGAAAATGATACGCAGGACGAAGAATTGCCGACAGGGATTTCATGCAGTTCAATGGAACGGAATTATCGTAGGAGGAATGCGTTCAAAGCCCTTCGATCTCCGGCTGGCGGTACCGAAAGAGACGAAAGAGCAATCGTAGTTCCAGGGGATATGAATACATCTCGGCATTGTACCTCCATCGCGTGACAAGGCGCAGCAACTCCCGCCTCTTCTCCGTAAGCCGAATATCTGTCACGGTCGGAAAGAACCCATTGAGGACACGCTCGAAATTCTTGAACGTTGCGTAATGCCGGGGCTTCAGCCAGGGAATAACGGGAGTTTTCCTCAGATCAAAATCGTGCCATTTCGGATCGAGCCACTCGTCCAGTGTTTGCGGGAAACGGAATCCATATTGGCCGGCGAGCCGGAAAAGTTCGGATTCATCAAAAACCACCGGAGCGTACATATACATGATAATCTCCGCCCGCGGATTTATTTCTTTGATCTTCCGTATGAATCGGATATTCCGGTCAAAGTCCCTGTCAACGTCGTCGCTTGGGCTTCCAAAAACAAAGGAGAATTCCGGGATAATGTTGAAACGCTTCAGCCTCTCGGCAAGCAAGAGGACTGTGTCAGGTGTCTGCGTTCCCCCCTTGTTCATTTGCTTCAGTGTATCTTCGGAAGCAGACTCGGCGCCAAAGAAGATCATTTTCGATCCGCCCCGAGCCATCAAGTCAAGTGTCTCGTCCGAATAATCTAAAACCGTGTCCGGACGCCCTTCGCCCCACCAGGCGAGATTGCGGCCGATCAGCTTCGTGGCAACCTCATGTGTCCGCTTTTCGGATGTGAAGAAATTCTCGTCGAAAAACTCCACCGCATTGATCTGATACCGACGCTTAAGTTCATCCAGGTCATTCACAATCGATTCTGCAGATTTTGGCAGCCAGCGTGCCTGATACACACTGGCGATTGCACAGAAACCGCAGAGGAACGGACACCCAAAACTCGAATAGTATGCCGCTGTCCTGGTGCCTAGTGAGGATTTCCCAATATAGCGTTCTCCCTCCACCTTGTCGTAGGGAAGCGGGGGGAGGAGATTCGGATCGCTTGGACTCCTCAAAGGATTCTGGATTACCTGTCCGTTTCTGCGGAACGAGAGCCCGGGAATTTCGCCGAGGCCCACTCGGCTATTGTTCTCGAGCGTATCGATGAGTTCTACAAACGTCTTGTCGCCCTGTCCTCTGACAACATAGTCCACATATCCCGAGGTAAGGACAGTGCCGGCATGGAGAGTGGAAAAATATCCGCCCCAAATGATGGTAAGGTCGGGGAACCGCTGTTTGAGCCCACGGGAAATCGGAATGGCCTGCATCAATTGAGGCCCTGGCATCACCGTAAGACCGAGATACTTGATCTCCCCGCGAGCAACGAGGGCCTCAAGATCTTTCAGGATATGCGGAACTAGGTTCTGGTCAAGGATCCTATAGGGATACCTGCCCTCGAGAGCGGTCGCCACGAACATGAGCGAAAGCGGAAAGCGATGTTTCCAGCGGGCGCTTGTGGGATTGAGAAGAGCAATCATGTGGATTTGTTTTCTGCGGGACCAATTAAAGACCGAAGAGCCTCATCAACACCGATGAGGGCTTCATTGGAAGCAACAAGCCGCCGCAGGATGTCAAGTTCCAGAACTGAATCATGGCCGAGACCGCCCGGGGAGATGCTCGATGTTCCGTCGCGGTTCCCCAAGGGGTGAAGTTCCGGACCGTTGGTTGAGAGATGGCCGCCGCCGTGGTAAAACGTCATACCGGTAACATTAACGTGTTCTGGCATGAATCCGAGGACATCGACCAGAGCAATGAACCCGGTCCTTCCCCAATTGCCATTCAGCCATTTGATCAAGAGGGTGCTTGCGGTCGTGACAACGCGGAACCGTGTCTCTGGCACTTCGGCGGCAAGGAACCCGGCGAAGTTCTTGAGAACATCTCTGTCTTTCACTTCGCAGCGCGTTGCGGGATCTCCGTTCGGAGCATAGCTCAAACTGTTATTCGTGCAAACGACGCACTTCAATTTCGCTTTTCGGACAAAGTCGGTAAAACGGCGTCTGGCGAATCCACCCTCGAGGATGTTCTTACGAATGATGACCTGATTGCAGTACAGGACATCCGTCCGCGAGCCGATGTCAGCGGAAAGCGGCTTGGAATCTCTGAAATACTCAAACGCGTCATTGAAGCGGACAACGAGATCGTGCGAATCGATCCATTTCCCACGGCTCGCTCCGATTAGTGTTCGAGCAGGTCCGACGACCGCCACGCGTTTCTTCGCAAGGAGGCCTGTAAACGCCGGATCACGGTCCCAGGCCAACCGCCCGTCACGGATCATCTGCAATTCCAGGTCGGGAATAGCAGAGGGCCTGTGAGCATTCTGAGATACCGCCGAATGATTCATTGATGATCCCGGATTGTGACGGCCGTGTGGTTCCTTTGAAGAAGGACAAGATAATGATCTCCCATCCCGCGCAATAAGGGGAGTTTGCCAACACGAACATCCAGGCCGTCGAGCATTTTGCTTATCCTCGGTAATCGATTCCTGAAGGCTTGAGCATGCGGGGGAGGGCTGAAGAGGGAAAGTCCCCGAATCATGACCGGATCAAACCAGGGCGAGGCGATTGAGAGCAGTCGTCGGAGGGGATGATAATGCACTTCAAATGAGTGTTGGTGGAATCCTGTTGCGCGCACGCCGGATTGAAATCGGCGGAATGCAGACCGGGGGCGCAAACGAGCAAGGCCTGCGCTGATCTCCCAAAAGCAGGCTCTGGGCATGACGACCCCGAGAAAGTATCCCTTCGGATGTATTGCTCTTGCAACACGAGCGAAAACTGGATCAAGCGAATTGGAACAATTCAATCCTCCGAAATTCGAAAGGACAAGGTCAAACGTCCTGCTTCCCAATGAGGACAGGTCTTCAAAAGAGGAGACGAAGAACTCCGTTTTCAACCCCGGATTCCTGGACGATCGTTTTGCCGCCTGGTCTATCATGCCCGGTGAGACATCGACGCCGGTAATGGAATACCCATCGGCGGCAAGTGCGAGCGCATCGATGCCGACTCCGCAGTTGATGTCGAGGATTGACGAACCGTGGGGAAGTACGTCACGGATTGATTCATAAACGGTTGTTCGGATTTTCGCCGTGACTTCGTTCTCGAACGTCGATTCAAAGATCGGTGCAATTGCACTGAACGCATCGGCAACATCGGTATGCTGGAAATCGGACTCAGGCATGGGTGGGGGAGGTGCGTTCAAGCTCCTTCAAGGCCCGTAGGTGATGGGGGAGCGTGATGCCGTGAACCATCATGGAAGCCAGTATTTCGAGAGAACGCCGGTTGACGGAGGCAGGGCGGACCGAGAGGTCCCGGAGCGTTCTCATGCCCCTCCAAATCCTGAACCGCTTGTGAACCACGGTGTGGAGCACGTGGTAATACTGCCGGCTGAACGCGGCCTGAACCATTGGGTCAAAGTCATCACTCGTTTCCCAATTTTGCTTTGCTCCTAATTGGGCTTTGACGCGATCGTAGAATTTCGTTCCAGGAAGCGGGTACGAGACAGAAATGCCAATTTCATCGGGTTCGAGCCGCCTGACCATGCAAACGGTTTTTTCGATGTCTTCACTGGTTTCACCCGGGTACCCGAACTGGAGAAAGAAACCAACCCGAATACCGGCATCGCGAAGCATCTCGGTCGCCTGCCCGATTTCCTCGACTGTTGTCCCTTTTTCCATCGCGTCAAGTATCTTCTGGGATCCGGATTCCGCTCCAACCCAAACCGTCTTGCACCCTGCAGTCTTCAGATGACGGATCGTGTCGTCCCGTAGCAGGAGATCCACGCGTGAGAGACACTTGAAGGGTATCGCCGCTCCCTCTCTTTGCACAAGTTCAGCAAATTGTCCAATCCAGCCAGGCTTTAATCCAAATATATCGTCGGTGATCCAGAGGTGATCGGGATGGATATGGGTTTTAAGGAACTTCATCTCTGCAACGACGTTCTCCGAACTCCGGCTGTTATACACCTGGCCATACAATGGCTTTGAACACCAATTACAATGGAAGGGACATCCGCGTGTTGTGGAAATATTGAGGGAAAAATACCCATGCCGCTCTTTCCATATGGCCCGATATCGCTCGATGTCCACCAGATCCCAGGCAGGGAAGGGGATCTCGTCAAGGTTCTTTATCGGAGGGCGTCGTGTGGTCAGTACTACCTCGCCTGTTGAATCACGAAACGCCAGGCCTTTGATTCCAGATGCATCTGTTCCGGATTTCCGGAGCAACAGCGTGCAGAGTTCTGCCAGAGTCTCCTCTCCTTCACCACAAAGCACATAATCCACGTTACGGGAAAGATATTTCTCTGCATGATCCGCCGAGTCTGAGCTAAACACAACGACCGTACAGTGTTTCTCCTTTGCATAGAAAGCGAGCTGAAGGGCCGCCTGCCGCATTCTGCTCAAACACATCTTTGTCAAATAATTAAAGCAATCATCATAAATCACCACGATGCGTGGTGCCTGCAAGTTCAGGGCCGGAATGATTTCCGATTCCTGTTCTGAAAGCATCACATCATGGAGACCGACCGAGAATCCCTTGTTCCGGAGGTATGCCGCCGCGGTGATGGTGCCAAGCGGCGGATACGGCATGTGGGCCCGGAGCTCTTTGGGATCAAAATGGAGGAAGTAGGAATGCGTGAAAAGAATGTCGGTCATGACCACTTCTCCGGCGCATCATCAAGTCCGAAGGCAGCGAGCCGTTTGGAATACTCCTGGAGGATCCGGGAAAGGAAATCACCGGCATAAGCGGTTGAGATCGACTCTTCTGTCCGGAACAGCTTGAGGAGTTTGTCCTCCGGCAAATGGAGGTAACGCTTTCGCCAGACGGCCCCCCACCATTGCATGAGTCGTTGGTCAAGACGATCTCCGAATGCACCCTTCAGAGGCAGTTCGAGAAACTTCTGAAAGAGACCTTGCGGTGGCGCCGCGACTCCTTCAGTGGAAACCGAGTGAATGTTGGGATAATATTCGCGGATCCAGGGATTAGAAACAGCGAGGCGGGAAAAGAAAGGAGCGTTGAACAAGGGTGTAAGCGTTGCAATCTCGAGGGCGATGTATCTGTTCTTTTCGGACACGGAGTAGTAGTCCTCTGCAATAAAGTGGTTCACGCAGAAAAATTTCTTTTGGTTCAACAAAAAAACTTTTTTGAAAAGGATGAGGATCGTTCGGGTAATCCAAACGCGTTTCGGCGCTGTCACGACCACAAGGTCGATATCTCCATCTTGAGAGACGACCCCCTTGGAAAGTTCTCCCGAAACCCCAAGTCCTCGGACAAAGGGACATCGTCTGATAACCCACGCCATCGCTTTGGCGATTTTCATGAACCATCGCGCGCGCTGTTCGTTTAAACGCCGATCGACGACAGGATTCGTCTCGCTCTGCGAAAGATAATACAGTCCCTGGTCCTCTCGCAGGAGTGCGGAAAGGGGTGGGTTCACGCACGCGTGATGAACTTCCGCGAGTGAGGTTGAATTGGAAGGAAGGTAAGTATAGATTTCGTTGGAGCTCAGCGGGTAACGAAAAATATCGAAGTAGAGGATGGTCCTCAGCACGTCTCGTTGAAGTGGAGATGGTTCAGACAGCAAGAATGATCCTGACTCGTTGGCGGTCATTGGCCTATGATGGGAATTCCGGCGTGTGGAGAACCGATGAAAAAATGATACGAAAGAAACGATACGCACGCAATGTCAGAGGCCACCATCGAATGTGCCTGCACTGTTTCTTGTAACTCAATGGAGATTTCTCTATATTCGTGATGCATGTTGACAATCCCACCAAAAATCCTTTCGTTTGGCAAACGCGGTCTTATTCTCTTTGGAATTCTATTGATTCTGTTCTTCCTGGTGGACAATATTGTGATGCCGCGGTATGTACAACAAGGGGAAACGACACACGTTCCCGAGGTTGTAGGCATGGAGACGGAGGAGGCGTTGAGAATTCTTGCAGAGGCCGGCCTCGAAGGCAAGGAAGCCGAAATGCGGCCTGACAAGAACTATCCCGAGGGTACGGTTGCTGCCCAAACGCCGCTTTCCGGGGCTGAAGTCAAGTTTGGTCGTGGAGTGTACCTGACGATCAGCGGGGGTGAGACTCTTGTGACCGTCCCATCCTTGCGCGGGCGGTCTTTGAGAGACGCCGTTCTCTCACTTGAGCGATTTGGCCTTAAGACAGGCGAGACAAAGTATCAGGTATCTACTCAGTTCCCTGAGAATACCGTTATTGACCAATTCCCGGGGCAAGGTGCAAACGTCAAAAGTGGAACGCGGGTCTCGATCACCGTCAGCCAGGGCGCAATCGCTGATCGCGTTCCTGTTCCGAACGTCACCCGGAGAAGTCTTGGAGAGGCTGAGCGCCTGTTGCTCCAGGCAGGGCTCACGGTGGGTATTATCACCATGCAAGTGAATAATGATTTTCTCCCGAACACCGTGATCGATCAGTATCCCCGGCAGGGAACGTTTGCCGTTCGGGGAGAAGCGATTCAGTTGTTTGTCACCCAGCGGGGGGAACAACCCCTGGAGAACTGAGCATGCAGCGTGCAACCATTGCCCCTTCGATTCTCTCGGCCGATTTTGAGCGGCTGGGTGAGCAAATCCGGATCATCGAACAGGCCGGGATTCAATCGCTCCATCTCGATGTGATGGACGGCCACTTTGTCCCCAACATCAGTTTTGGTCCGCCGGTGATTAAGTCCATCCGTAAGAAGACCTCGCTTGTCCTCGACACGCACCTCATGATTACAGACCCGGACCGCTACTTGGAGGCATTTCGGGAGGCTGGCAGTGACATCATCACCGTGCACCAGGAAGCCTGTACACACCTGCACCGCACCGTTGCACGCATTCACGAACTTGGAGCGAAAGCAGGCGTTGCGGTCAATCCGGCAACTCCGCTGAGTACGATCCTGGAAATCCTCCCGGACATTGAGTTACTCCTCGTTATGTCCGTTAATCCAGGATTTGGAGGACAGCAATACATCAAGGGTTCGACGGAAAAGATCCGACGCGCTCACGACTTGATTGTGGAATCAGGGAAACAGATCATCCTGGAGGTCGATGGCGGCATTGATCTGCGGACGGCTCCGCAGGCAGTCGAGGCCGGAGCGGGTGTGCTCGTTGCTGGAACGTCTCTCTTCGGAGCAACAGATCTCAGAAGCGCCATTCATGCCCTCACTCAGAGTTTTTCTTCCAACATTCCCGCTTGAATGTGAACCTTGCCTTTGTCAACGCACGCCTTGTAACTCCTTTTCGCATCATCGAGCGCGGCACCCTCGTGACCGACGGTCCGACAATCGCGGAAGTTGGTTCGTCGGACGAGGTCACAATCCCTCCAGGCACATCGAGGATCGATGTCGGGGGAAACTGGCTCACCCCCGGTTTTGTAGACGTCCTTGTCCATGGAGGGGGCGGGTACGGATTTGCCGATATGAGCAAGGAGGCGCTCGATACCATATCAGAGTTCTTCTTTCGTCACGGAACCACCGGAATGCTTGCTGCACTGCACAGTAAGCCCGAGAAGGAAATGATTGCTGATGTTCGGAGAATTTCGGACTTCATTCAGAAGGGTCCAAAGAGTAATATTTGGGGAATTCATCTGGAAGGACCCTTCATAAACAGTGAGTACCATGGGGCAATGAAAACCGAGTACCTTTGGAAACCCGATCTGCCTGCATGGGATCGATTGTTCGGGGCAAGTAATGGAACAATTCGCCTTATGACCATTGCGCCCGAACTGCCGGGTGTCGAGGCCATCATGAGGGCAGCGGCACGTCACGGTGTTGTTCTCTCGATCGGCCATTCCAAGGCCTCGTATCAGGAAGTGCTGAATGCCATCGATAACGGCGCGGCACATGTGACGCACTTGTTCAATGCAATGCCTGTTTTTCACCACAGGAATCCCGGGGTCGTCGTCGCAGCCCTCCTCCATAACGAGCTGAAAATAGAACTGATAGCCGACGGCATCCATGTGCATCCCGCCGTGATGAAACTCCTTTACAATATTAAAGGGGATGGCGGAATTGTCCTCATTACAGATGCAATCCGTGCAAGCGGAATGAAAGATGGTGAATATACCTTTATGGATCAGTCAATAGCCGTCAAGGATAAACGGGCCTATCTTGCTGACGGGACATTGGCGGGCAGTACCCTGACCATGGAGGAAGCTGTCAGGAACATGGTTCGGCTGGTTGATGTCCCCGTGACAAATGCCGTCCGTATGGCTTCGTTTAACGGAGCGAAGGTCCTTGGTCTCTCGCATCGGAAGGGCATTCTGGCGGTGGGGAAGGATGCTGATTTGGTCGTCATGGATAAGGATTTCAAGGTTCGGATGACCGTCTTCGAAGGAATGGTTCGTTTTTCGTCTCCCGCTGAGTAACTCCCCGACATCCTCATATTTTTTCCAAAAAACCTCTTGACAGGGCGATCTTTATACCTTACCTTTATAAGGTCAAAAGGATATTCCGCCTTACTTATTTCGTCCCTCGCTGTTTATTTCCTTATTTAGTGCGCCTTCATGGATGACATTGACGTTAAGATCCTCGATATCCTTCAAAAACAGGGAAGAACGCGTCGCAACGACCTGGCGGAACGAGTCAGCCTGTCCCTTCCGTCGGTCAGCGAGCGACTGAGGAAGCTTGAAGAGTCGCAAGTCATTATCGGATACTTTGCCAAGCTGGACCATAAGAGACTCGGAAAGGATATCACGGCCTTTATCGTTGTCACCGTTGATTCCTCGAGGCATTTTTCGTCGTTTGTCGAGCACGCCCACACCGTCGATGAAATCCTGGAATGTCACGCAATCACCGGAGATGGGACGCATCTCTTGAAAATCCGAACCGAGAATACCGGCAGCCTCGAGAAACTCCTCGCGAAAATTCAATCCTGGCAGGGAGTGGTCAAAACCACAACAAGTATGGTCCTCTCCACAGCAAAAGAGACATTCAGAATAAAAGTCAGCAACCACAAATGATCCACTCACACTAATCCGGGAGCACGTATGGCATCAGTGACAAAGACCAAATCGTCCACGGCTGTGGACAAAGTCTTTCAACTCATGAAAGACCGGGAGATAAAAATCGTTGATTTGAAATTCTGCGACATGCTGGGACAGTGGCAGCATTTTTCTGTGACCACGACGGAGTTTTCGGCCGAGACCTTTGAAGAGGGGATCGGATTCGATGGTTCAAGTATCCGCGGATTTCAGAAGATCCATGAAAGTGACATGCTGTTGTTTCCCGATCCGGAGTCGGCGTTTGTCGATCCGTTCACTGCTGTGCCGACGATGAGCCTCACTTGCGACATTACGGATCCCCTCACACGCGAGAGCTATTCGAGGGATCCCCGGTATATCGCCCGCAAGGGTGAGGCCTATCTCAAGTCAACAGGGATTGCTGATACTGCATTCTTCGGCCCTGAGCCCGAGTTCTTCATTCTCGACAACATCAGGTTTGATCAGAGCCATAATTACGGGTATTACTACATCGATTCCGTTGAAGGATTCTGGAACAGCGGCGCCAACGGCTCCCCAAACCTCGGCCACAAACCCCGCTACAAGGAGGGATATTTCCCCACAGCGCCGATCGACACTCTGCAGGACATCCGGACAGACATGGTTCTGACGCTCCAGGCTGCTGGTATTGCCGTCGAAGTGCACCACCATGAGGTCGCCACAGCTGGGCAAACTGAAATCGATATGCGTCGCGATACGCTCACCCGCATGGCGGATAATTACCTCGTGTACAAATATATCACGAAGAATGTCGCCAAAAAGCATGGGAAAACCGTAACGTTCATGCCGAAGCCGATCTTTGGAGACAACGGATCCGGAATGCACGTCCACCAAAGTCTGTGGAAAGACGGCAAAGCCCTCTTCGCGGGCAGCGGCTATGCAGGATTAAGCGAAATGGCGATGTACTATATTGGCGGGCTCCTCAAACATGCACCTGCGTTGTGTGCTTTGACCAACCCGACGACCAATTCCTACAAACGCCTCGTGCCCGGATTCGAGGCCCCGGTGAATCTCGCCTATTCGCAGCGAAACCGGTCTGCGTCGGTGAGGATCCCAATGTATTCCTCGAACCCGAAAGCGAAGCGGATTGAATTCCGTTGCCCCGACCCCACATGCAACCCCTATCTTGCCTTCACGGCACTCTTGATGGCGGGTCTTGACGGCATCATCAACAAGATCGATCCGGGAAAGCCGCTCGACAAGGATATCTATGACATGACTCCCGAGCAGTTGAGTGGTGTCCCCTCGACCCCAGGCTCGCTCGAGGAAGCACTCACCGCTCTGGAAAACGACCATGAATTCCTCCTGCGCGGCGATGTGTTCACCGAAGATGTCATCAACAACTGGATTGAGTACAAGAGAACCAAGGAAGTGAAACCGATGGCCCTCCGGCCGCATCCGTTTGAGTTCATGATGTATTACGATGCGTAATTCTTCCTGATCGTTGGGATGGACATCCCGGCCTCGCACGGCCGGGATTTTTTTGACCCTCTGCTTTATTGCTTTTCGAACCCCTTCTTGGTACTTTGAGGCACCCAGTATGACCGCTCGCGATTACACCCGAATCAAGGTTTCTGTCGATCAGCGAATATGTTCCATCGTGCTTTCCAGGCCTGAAAAGCATAACGCCCTGGACGACGCAATGATTGACGAACTGTCGGATGCCTTCCTCGGAGCCCAGAAAAACCAAAACGTCCGTGCAGTCATCCTATCAGGAGAAGGGGAGTCCTTTTGCTCAGGGGCCGACCTTGCCTATCTTCAGCAAATCTCACGATTCGATTTTCAACAGAACCAGGAAGATTCAGGCCGTCTCATGAATCTCTTCCTCCAAATCTATACGCTTCGGAAACCCGTCATTGCCCAAGTGCATGGGAACGCCCTGGCGGGGGGATGCGGCCTTGCGACGGTATGCGATATTGTGATTGCTTCAAGGGAAACGGCCCGCTTCGGGTACACGGAAGTTCGCATCGGTTTTATTCCGGCCATCGTGATGGTTTTCCTCGTTCGCAAAATTGGGGAATCGCGGGCGCGTGAGATGACGCTTCGGGGAACGGTCCTTTCGGCGGAGGAAGCGTTTCAGGTTGGACTCGTGAATCATGTCGTGCCTGAAACCGAACTCGACGGTTTTGCCCAAAACCTTGCGCGCGAAATGGCCCGGAATTGCAGTCCGTCCTCCCTTGGGCTCATCAAGGAACTTCTTGCACGCCTTCACGGAATGTCCACGTCCGATGCCCTCGACTATGCATCCAACCTCAACGCGCTGACTCGAATGACGGATGACTGCAAGAAGGGGATTGACGCCTTCCTTAAGAAAGAACCCATCCGCTGGTGAGCGACCTCTCAAGCCATATTCGCTCTGTCCCGGATTTTCCGAAGAAGGGGATCATCTTCAAAGATATTACGACCTTACTCAAAGATCCCATCGCGTTTCAGACGGCAGTTTCCCTTCTGAAGGACCATTATGCTTCCACGCCCGTCGACAAGGTCATCGGCATAGAATCCCGCGGGTTCATCTTTGGAGGAGCCCTTGCACACCTGCTCGGTGCCGGGTTTGTTCCGGCGAGAAAGCCTGGAAAGCTCCCCGCTCCAACGATTCGACAGGAATACAAACTTGAGTATGGAGTTGACTGCGTTGAAATTCATGAAGATGCGATCCGGCCGGGCGATCGAGTCCTGATCCATGACGACCTTCTGGCAACCGGCGGAACCGCCGAAGCAACCTGCAGTCTCGTGAATCGAATGCAGGGATCTATTGTCGGCCTGTCGTTTCTTGTTGAATTGTCTTTCTTAAAAGGGAGGGATCGGTTGAAACCGCACAATGTCTTTTCTCTCATTCAGTACGATGCAGAATAGAATTCACATTTATTTCAATTCGCATGCTCAGTGCCGGTTCGGCAGCTCCCGACGTTCTCCTGCATCTCCATAACGGCACCTCGCATCGCCTCTCCGATCTCCACCGCGTGCAAAATGTCGTTCTGTATTTTTATCCGAAAGATTTTACGTGGGGATGTACGCGTCAGGCTTGTTCGTTTGCCGATCATTATCAGGACATCGTGTCACGCCAATCAATGCTGATCGGCATCAGTGCCGATTCAGTTGAGAGTCACCGGCGATTCGCAGAGCGGCATCAACTGCCCTTCCTGCTCGCCTGCGACGCTGACCTCGGTATTGCCCGGGCATACAACGCTTTGTCCTTCGGCTTCAGGCGTCTCAGAGTCACGTATGTCATCAATCGGCAGGGGATCATTCGAGGGGTTGTGCACCATGAAGTCATCGTTGAGAATCACTGGAAGTCTGTTTTGAAAATCCTTCAAGAAATTGAGCCACAGGGAAAAGAATGAAAACGATCATAGAACCATTCAAAATCAAGAGTGTCGAGCCGATTGGGTTTACGACGGTGTCGGAACGCGAATCCATTTTGAGAAAGGCATTCTACAATCCCTTTCTCATCAAGGCAAACGATGTGCTGATCGATTTGCTGACGGATAGTGGAACATCTGCCATGAGTGCACGCCAATGGGCTGGAGTGATGGATGGGGATGAATCCTACGCCGGATCCAGAAGCTTCTTTCGGTTCGAAGAGACAATTCGCGCCCTTACAGGGTTCCGGTATATTATTCCCACGCATCAAGGCCGGGCAGCTGAAAAGATTCTATTTACGGTTACCGGTGGTCCCGGTAAAGTCATTCCCAACAATACCCATTTTGATACGACGAGGGCGAATGTTGAGTACTCGGGAGCCGAGGCAGTCGATTTTCAGACGGCCGAGGGGAAACAGCCTGCACTGGTGGCAGACTTCAAGGGAAACATGGACACGAAGGCGTTGGAGCGTTTTATCGAAGAGCGCGGTGCACGAAATATTCCTCTCTGTATGCTGACGATCACGAACAATTCGGGCGGTGGCCAACCTGTTTCGATGGCAAACATCAGGGAGACTTCCCGAATTCTCCGTAAACATCGGATCCCACTCTTCCTCGATGCGTGCCGGTTTGCAGAGAACGCCTTCTTCATCAAAAAGCGCGAAAGGGGCTATGCCAAGAAGAGCGTTCGTCAGATAGCAAGGAAAATGTTTTCATACGCCGACGGATGTACGATGAGCGCCAAAAAGGACGGGCTGGTGAATATGGGCGGATTTCTGGCCATGAATGACAAATCGATGGCTTGGAAGGCGCGGAACATTCTGATTGTCACAGAGGGGTTTCCGACGTATGGAGGCCTTGCCGGAAGGGACCTTGAGGCTGTTGCCCAGGGCCTGGAAGAGATTCTTGACGAACACTATCTCACATACCGGATCCGGTCTGTCGAATACCTGGGAGAGAAGCTTGTTCAAAGTGGGGTTCCGATTGTCCTTCCGCCCGGCGGTCACGCCATCTATCTTGACGCAGCCCGTTTTGCATCCCATATCCCGGCACATCAATACCCGGGCCAATCGATTGTGTGTGAGCTATTCAGAAAAGGGGGGATCCGGTCAGTGGAGATCGGCAGTGTCATGTTCGGAAGGAAAGATGCCAAGACCGGAAAATTTATTCCGCCTCCCATGGAACTTGTTCGTCTGGCAATCCCCCGGCGCGTCTATACCCAAAGTCACATTGACTACGTGATTGAGGTCATTCTGGATGTATTCGCCGGGCGCAAGAAGCTGAGGGGCTATATCATTACGGAAGAGCCGCCGGTACTCCGCCATTTCACGGCAAAATTCAAGCCAATGCGCTAAGAAGAATTCTTAAGAAAAATCGTTGCATCCCAGACTCTAACTTCATACATTTTTTCAAGTCGAACTTTGGGATGTTCAATGATCCGATGCCCCGCCTGCTCGTTTGAAAACGATGAATTTGCAACAATTTGCAGTAAATGCAGGGCATTTCTTCAGAACAGGATCCCAAACCTGAATTTTTTTGACACATCTTGGGGGATTCTCGAATCTCCTTTCAAAACGTTTAAGACCATCGGAATCGCTGAGCACAAGAACTACGCTCTATTTCTGTTTTGCTGTTTCGGCATTGCTATTTCCTTTACAGCGGCCTGGTTCTTGAAACTCGGTGTGTTCTTTGAAACCCTGCTGGATCTTATCCCGTTCACATTCGGCCTCGGAGTCATTCTTGGAGGCGTCTTTGCCATCGTATTGCCGGTTGTTCACCAAAAAGTTACAAAAGTCATGGGCGCGACTTCGCATGTTCGTCAATCATACGGAGTCCTTGCGTATTCGTTTGTCCCGATCCTGCTTTCCCTCATCCTCGTGCTCCCCATTGAACTGCTGACGTTCGGAATGTATATGTTCACATCGAATCCGCATCCCGCCGTCATTAAGCCGGTGTCATACTATGTATTGCTCGGGTTTGATATCTTACTTGGAACGTGGGCTGTGGTCTTGGCCGTTACGGGAACCCGTGTTGTGCAGCGCGTTTCAGTCATCCGATCAGTTTTCGCAATCACGGTTCTCTTGGGAATTCTCGTTGCAGCACTTGCAGCCGGGGCGCCGGGTTTGATCGCGCTTCTTCCGAAATGGTACTAACGTGGAATGGTCACGGACGGAATTTGAAGATGTTGTTCGTCAGGCTTTTGAAGCATTGCCAGACGTCTTTCGTACCAAAGTCGATAATGTCCAGATCGTTGTAGAAGAATATCCCTCGGAAGAGATCCAGAAGGACATGAAGGTGGGAAAACACAACTTGTTGGGACTTTACACCGGGGTGCCGCTCCCTCACCGGAACACGTGGTACGGCACAACCGCAACGGTTCCGGATGTGATCTACCTATTTCGGAAAAACATCGAGGCGAACTGTACTTCGAAATCCGAACTGACGGAACGGATCACCGAAGTGCTACTTCACGAATTGGGTCATTACTTCGGCATGGACGAAAAACAGGTCCGCCGCGCATTACGAACCTCCTGAAGAGGGGTCATACAGAAAGGCAATTATGGCAAAAGTGATTCTGCAGATCTCGTATGAAATTGATGAGCAGCAACGAACGGAGTACCTTGATCTCGCCGCGAAAATGCGGAACCATTTCAAGGAAACGCTGAAGAAGGATTATTCGCTGTACGAGGTAAAGGGAAAGAAGAATTCTTTCGTGGAGCAGTACGTCTGCAACTCGATGGAGGAATACGAGGCCCTGGAAGACGATCAGGACGAGAAAAGCGGGGAACTCGTCAACGAGCTTGAGGCCCTCCTCAAGAACGGAAAAGCCCGCTATATCACGCTTGTTGAATCAGATTCTGGATCCTAAGCGGACTTAATTGCGTCGCCCAATGGCAAGGTGAAAGGTCTTCGTTTCGTTTCCCCGCTTCACGACGACATCTACTTCATCTCCCGGTTTATACTCGCCGAGTGCAAACGTATAGTCGTAGAGGTTTTTGATTTCAATCGTCCCGAACTTGACGATAATATCCCCCGCCTGTAACCCCGCCTTTGCTGCCGGGCTGCCGTCTGTCACGCCTGACAGTTTCATCCCATCGACCTGTTCGCCGAAATCCGGAATCGTTCCGGTGTACGATCGTGCACGACCCTGACCACTCGCTGCCGGTTGGCGCGGTGCTTCCACGCGAACATACGCCGGTCGGTCAACGCCTCGATCGACATCCAGAGCAATCGACGCTATGAAGTTCAGGATCGTTGTCATTCCTTCATAGTTGATTTTTTCCCAATCATCTGACGGCTTGTGGTAGTCGGAATGGAGGTCGGTGAAGAAATGGAAGACTGGCATACCGCTTCCGTAGAATGAGGAATGATCGCTCGGGCCAAATCCGTCTTTCACGAGTCTGAGATCGAGCGTGCTGTCGGCGTTGTGGCTTGTGACAAGTTGCTCGAATCCCGGTGAAGTCCCGATTCCATACACGATGAGTTTTCTGTTGTTCATTCGGCCAATCATATCCATGTTGATCATCGCCACTGATTGATCCAGCGGGAGGAGGGGGTTTTTGACATACGCGGCAGAGCCGAGAAGCCCGCGCTCTTCGCCGGAAAACGCAATGAACAGTACACTTCGTCGAAGCTCTGACCGCCGGCTCGCCAACAACTCTGCAAGCTCAAGCAGGCCAGCGGTCCCTGAGGCATTATCGTCGGCACCATTATGAACGGCCAGCGTATCCGGCGAAAGTGAACCTGATCCCGATCCGCCCATTCCTAAATGATCGTAGTGCGCACCCACAATAATGGCCTCTTTTCGCAACTCCTTATCAGAACCTTCGAGAAATCCGAGAACATTGGTACCGGTTTTCTGGACCTTCAAGACCTCGGTCGAAAGGGAAATGTGCTTTCCGGAAAGGAGGAAGGAGCGCGGTTTTTTGTTTGTATTGATTTCCTGTTGAAGAGAAGCAATAGTGGCGGGACCTGTAAGACTCTCCGCTGCCTGCCTCGTCATCGTAACGGCCAAAATACCGGCGTCGCCCATCGATTGGTCATACGACAGTTCTGCGAGAATATCATTTTCAGCGTCAGCAGGTCCTGCGACAATAATGACCGCCTTCGCTCCTTTCTCTTTCGCTTTCGCCGTTTTGTACCGCAACGCCGCTCCCGGACCAAATTCGCTGTGTGGGTTGTCTCCGTCCGGATGATTCCGGAAGATCACGACGGCTTTCCCTGACACATCAATTCCAGCATAGTCATCGTACTGCTTCTCGGGAAGCGAAATGCCGTATCCCGCAAACACCACCTCTCCTTCAAACGAACCTGTCGACGAAAAGCCCATCGGGCGGAATTCGCTATTCAGGACCAGCTGTTTTCGTAACTCCCCAACAGACAGGATCGCCATGTTGTTTTCGCCCAACGATACGCCGGCCGTAAAATCGAACTTCTGAAAATATCCTCCGCTTCCAAGACCCTTCAAACCAATTTCTTCGAAATGCTTTGCAATATAATCTGAGGCGAGCCGCTCACCCGCACTTCCTGTACTCCTTCCTGCGAGTTGATCCGAAGCAAGATAACGGATGTGACTCCGAAGCTCATCGACAGTGATCCCCGGTTTTCTCTGGGCGGTGGAGAGAGAGAGGCAGGTTACCGCCAAAAGAAGGACTCGTACGATTCTTGTGTCCATATTATTCTATCCAATCAGCAATGAAAATGTTGAATTCATACCGGCCTTTTGCATTTCTATCGGAGACAAAGACCAGTTGTTTGCCGTCCCGTGTGAACATCGGGAACGCGTTGAAACTTCCGCCGACGGTAATCTGTCGGACATTGGAACCGTCATCGTTGGAAACATACAGGTGAAACGTCCGGCCTTTCGGATCGTTCCGGTTTGAAGCATAGACTATGCGTTTGTTGTCCGGATGAAAGAACGGGGCAAAATTCGCACTCTTCGTATCCGTCAACTGCCGACGGTTGCTTCCGTCGGCGTCGCAAATGAAGATCTCCATTTTGGTCGGGCGGACAAGCTGTTCCAAAAGGAGGGACTTGTATTCGGACGCCTCGGCGCTGTCTATGTGATGATAGGCCCGATAGACAATTCGTTTTCCGTCCCAAGAAAAAAAGGCTCCGCCGTCGTACCCAAGTTGGTGCGTAATACGCCGGACGTTGGAACCGTCGATGGACATTGTATAGAGTTCGAGATCTCCATCCCTGGCGGATGTGAAAACGATCTTGTCGCCGACCGGAGAGATCGTGGCCTCGGCATCGTATCGGTCCGACGACGATAACACTTTCAGGTCGGATCCGTCAGCGTTGGCAGAGTACAGATCGTATGCATTCCAAACGCCCCACACATATCCCTTCGATTTATCAGGGCGTGGGTAACACTGGTCGCCGTGTCCCATGGTAGAGGCAAAGAGCACCCGCGTTCCACCGGGAAAGTAGTATGCACACGTCGTGACACCCTTGCCCTGGCTGATCAACGTCTGGCCGGATCCGTCGATGTTCATGGTGAATATCTGATCGCATTCGAAAGGCGAACGGGTTGATTGGAATATCAGTTTCCTCTCGTCGAAAGAGAAATAGGCCTCAGCGTTTGTTCCCCCGGAAGTGAGTTGACGAATATTCGCAAGATGCCGTTCATCAGGATGGCGAAGCATATCGTCGTGAGATGGAACCGGGAACGATAAAGAAAACAGCATGAAGAATGCGAAGGAAATCATGAATGGACCTCAGTCAACATTGATCGGATGTGTAGATTGTTTTCGGCGCAGGATCGATGATTTGTCGAGTCATGTCGAGCCGTAGGATGTGCTCCTCGCCCGTTTCGGCGTCGGCAGCTTTGAGAAATTCCTCCGAACGTTTTGCGAAAACGTCCTCGACCAAAAACGTTTTGCTGCCTGACTGTTTGGCACAAGGAAGAGAGGGGATATTAGAACCGCTGGGGATTCGAGCATGTCTTGAAGGGAACATCCGATGGGCTTATAGGGGGCAGGATTTTGGTGTTCCATTCCGGAAGAAGACATGTATCACCGAATGGATCCCAATGCCTGTTTAAGGCGACCAAAATCAAGCGAATCTGCAACGCTGTATTCCAAATCCACGTAAGCAATCTCACCCTTCCTGTTTATCACGAAAATAGCCCTTCGCGTGAAGTTGCTTTGCTCGTTGAAGCTGTTGTAGGCACGGGCAACGTCATGGCGATGATCGCTGAGCAAGCGAAACGGCAAATTGTGATGCTTTGCCCATGCGTAGTGCGACCAGACGTAATCCCCGCTGATTCCCAGAACCGTTGCATTCAGAGCTTCGAGATTCGAGAAGTCGTCACGGAGGGTGCACACCTCTTTCGTACATCCAGTGCTCCAGTCAGCGGGATAGAACGCAAGCACAATGTTCGCCGTTCCCACGATGTCCGAAAGCTGTAACGGGACCTTGGAAATCGAATCTTTCGTGGCGTAGGGAAGTGAAAATCCCGGTGCGGGTTCCCCTACGCGGGGTGCTTGCGCGAGACCACTGGTGGAAAAGACGAGGAACGAGAGGCCCAACAAAAGTGTTTTCTTCACAGGTTGCATTCTCCAGCAAATTAGTAGGAATTTCAGCGAAAAGCAAAAAAGGAACATTGAACCTTCAGATCCGTTCATTGCAATTCCATCAGTCTATTGCTACCTTTGAAAATGAGACAAGCACTGTCCCGGTTTTCGGCGATCGTAATATTGATTCTTCATCTTGGTCTGTCGCTGACCGATCTTCAGCATTTCGATCCCCCCTTTGCCGGCGGCACCATGCCGGACGCCATTGCAAGCCATGACTGTGGTTCCAAGGAACTTCACAAAGCCCTGGGCGCTGTTCACTTCTGTATCCCATGCCACCGCATTCTTGCCGGCATCGCATTCCAGAATGTTCCCCCGGTGACGTTGGCCGCACCGGAACAACACGTTGACCCCTCGTCTCCTTTCGAAATCTTCCCTGCCAGATATTTCTCCCAAACATACCATCGCGGTCCTCCGCTCCTTCGTCCGTTGGCTTAACGCGTACCCAGGCCGGCGAGCAGCCGGAACCGGTGATGTGTCCGGAACGAATGAAGGAGGCTACGATGAAACTGTTCCTCTATTCCGCGATCTTTCTTTTCATAACGTTTTTGAGTCCTCCGCGGGTTCTTTCGCAGACTGCCGGGGAGATAACGCTTCAAGAATTAAAAGCCGAACTTGCGGCTCTTCGTGCAACACTGGACAGCCTCAAATCTGTTCCAGCTGCGAATTTTTTCTCAGACGACCCTCTTGACCTTCTCGAAGAGCGCCTTGAGCAGCGATTTGTCGAACTTGACCGGAAAATTCAGAATATCGCGAATTCAATGGCACCGATTGCATTCAATCCACTTACGACGGCCTTCATCAATATGGCCGGAAGAACCGATTCGAGGACGGTGCTCGATGCAGAAGGAGCGGCAGAGATAGATAATCGCCTGTTTCTCAGGGGTGTTGAGCTGGATTTCCGCGCGCCCGTGGACCCGTATTCCGAGGCCGTGGTAATCCTTGCAATTGAAAATGAAGCAGGGGCCGGATATGCCATCGACCCCGAGGAAGTGTACGGGCTGATCAAACGCCTTCCTATTCTCGAATCGGCCCCCTGGGGGTTGAAGCTCAAGGTCGGTAAATTCAGGGCCCCCTTTGGCGTCAATAACAGGCTTCACCAACACGATCTCCCCTGGATGACCAGACCGCTTATCGTTGCGAAGTTCCTCGGGACAGAACACGGCGACTTTTTCGAAAGCGGATTCAGCCCGGTTGGGGCGGACCTCGATTTTTTTGTCCCGAATCCATTCAGCGGAATGACGGTTGAGATGAACCTGGATGTTTTCAATGGAGGAGACCTGGGAATGGCTCCGGGGACCGGGTCGAAGCCAGGATACCTCGCTCACCTCAACGTTTCAAGAGACTGGCGCAACGAGCACATCCTCATTGGAGGGGCGAGCTGGTACACAGAACAAGGCGCGGCGAAGCCGACCTTGCTCGGGGCGGACCTGACGTACAAGTGGTCACCCTCTGAAAACCGC
Source organism: Bacteroidota bacterium (assembly GCA_040901865.1). Taxonomy (GTDB): domain Bacteria; phylum Bacteroidota; class Ignavibacteria; order UBA10030; family UBA10030; genus JBBDYD01. The sequence continues at coordinate 79,796 of JBBDYD010000137.1, forward strand.
ATGACCACATCCCTTGTGCTGGGAGGCGAAGTATTTGCAGGATCCTTTTCGGTGGTTGATTCCCTCGGGGCCGCTTCGACAAAACGCCCCATGGGTTGGTATGCGTATGCACAATACCAGATCTCGTACTCCTGGTACGTTGGCGCCCGCTATGACTGGCTCCAGGAACCTGAAGATCCGGATTTCGTGACAAGGTCAATCGGGGTGTATGCCAGTTACTACACCACGGAGTTTTTCAGGATTCGTATCGGACTTGAACGGCGGAACAGCACTCTTCCGATGTTTGATCCATTGACCACCGGCTTGTTTGAACTTAACTTCGTTTTCGGATCTCATCCGACTGAACCCTATTGGGTCAATCGGTAAGCGAAACAGGAGCGGACCATGAAAGCGCTTTCCAGGATCATTCTTCTTTCAATGCTTTTTTCCATCGGGGTTTCGGGTCAAACGAGGCTCAAGGTTGTGACCACTCTGAATTATCTGCGATCCATTGCTCAGGAGGTGGGGGGAAGCTATGTGGACGCCGTTGCATTGGCAAACCCGAAACAGGATCCGCATTATGTTACCGCGACGCCCGGCATGAATGAAATCACGAATGGGGCGGATTTGTTCATCGAGAACGGGCTGGCTCTGGATTTATGGGCTAAAAACGTGGTTGACGCTTCGGGAAATCCTCGGATTCAGCGAGGCACACCGGGACATCTCGTTGGGACGATCAATGTTCCGATCAGGGAATTGCCCACCGAAATTTCCCGAACATGGGGAGATATTCACCCACAGGGTAACCCGCACTGTTGGCTTGACCCGTTAAATGCAAAAATCGTTGCCGGGAACATCGCTGAGCGTCTTGCACGCCTCGATCCGAGCCACGCAACGTATTTTCGGGATCGGGCGGAAGAATTCTCCGGCCGGATCGACGTCCGGCTCTTTGGAGAACAAGTTCTCAAAACCATCGGCGCGAAAGCGGGAGACATTCTCACACGCAAACTCAAAGCAGGAACACTCTACGAATGGCTGGAGTCAAAGAAGCTCGATTCGCAGTTGGGCGGTTGGATGCAGCTGGCCCGTGGCCTTCGTGGAACCAAGGTCGTCTCGTATCACAAGACGTACGTTTATTTTGCGTCGAGGTTCGAATTGGACATCATCGGAGAACTCGAGGAGAAGCCGGGCATACCACCGCCTCCGCAGCACAGGGACGCGATGGTTGAACAAGTGAAAACTGCGAACGTCAAAGCGATCCTGAACGACAATTTCTATTCCCGGGAAGCGGCCGATTATGTGGCCAGCAAGACCAACGCGAAAGTTGTGGTCACTTACATCGACGTCGGAGGTTCGGACGAGATTCCAACGTACGAAGACTTGATCTCGTATCTTCTCCGAAATGTACTTCGGGCTGTCCGGGAAGGGGGTTGAGCCATGGAAGAACTGTTCTATCTGCCTTCTTCGATGCTCTGGCCCCTCATTGCCTGCCTTGTACTCACGGGGATCCATGTGTATCTCGGCGTTCATGTTATCGCGCGCAAGGTTATTTTTGTGGACCTTGCCCTGGCGCAGATTGCCGCGCTTGGAACGGTCATCGGTGTTCTGCTCGGCTATCAGGCGGGAACGGAGGATACAGCCCTCTATCTCTACTCGCTGGCCTTCACTGTCTTTGGAGCGTTCATTTTTTCGATAACAAAGATGAAGGGAGAGCGCGTGCCGCATGAGGCTATCATTGGCATAGTCTATGCGGTGACGTTCGCGGCCACGATCCTCGTCATTTCCCGGAGTGCGCTCGGGCCCCAGGAATTGGATCATATTCTGAAAGGAGAACTTCTTTGGGTCCAGGCTCCCACGGTGTTGAAAACGGCCGGAATTTACGCTGCAGTGGGTCTTTTTCATTTCTTTTTTCGCAAACAATTCA
>JBBDYD010000137.1:81798-95360 GCA_040901865.1 Bacteroidota bacterium
GCCGGAATTTACGCTGCAGTGGGTCTTTTTCATTTCTTTTTTCGCAAACAATTCATGGCGATTTCTTTTGAACCTGACCGCGCGGAGGAAAGTGGATTGAATGTCCGGATGTGGGATTTTTTCTTTTACATGTCCTTCGGGTTTGTGATCACGAGTTCGGTTGCCATTGCGGGTGTCTTCCTCGTCTTCAGTTATCTTGTGATCCCCGCGGTTGGTGCGATGTTGTTGGCGGAACGGCTGAGCAAACGGCTCACGATCGGTTGGATCGGTGGTGCAGTGTGCAGTTTTGTAGGCGTGAAGCTATCGTGGGATACAGGGTTGCCCACAAGCCCTTTGGTTGTCTGTGTCCTGGCGTTTGCCCTCCTGACCGCAGGGCTGGTGAGGTTTATCCGGACTGCGGAAAGAAAATCCCAGGCGATCCGTTTTGTCCTTCAATCCCTTCTCGTCATAGCCGTTTTTGTTTCCGGCCTCCTGTTCTTCGGAAAGGATAAGGAGGATCCGCTGAAGCATCACCTGGAAATGCTTGAAAGCCCTTCTGGTACCGATCGCGTCACAGCAATTTCCCAACTTGCCGGTTTTGCGGCTCAGAAGAACGTCTGGATGGACAAAGTTGTCTCCCGGTTGGGTGACAGCGATGCACAGGTGAGGAAGGCGGCGATCGAGATTTTGGTATCGATACCCGATACGGTAATCTTGCGCCATATCCCCGCATTGCTTCGGGATCAGTCTGATGCCGTGAAAACCGCGGCCGTTCTCGCCGTAAGAAAACTCGGCAACGCAGAACACGCGAATGAGCTGGTGGAAGCGGCAGGTGGCGAAGAGGACCCGGAACTCCTCATCAGTATGACAAGGACGGCGATTGACCTTGGAAATCCAGGCGGTATTCCTGTTTTGGCGGCGTTGGTGTCCCGGGGAGGATTCTTTGCAGACGAGGCCTACAGCATTATTGCGAGTCATCTTGAGGCACGGTTTGAAAAGAGACAGATGGACTCCTTGGTCCGGTGGTATAAGGAAAACGAAGGCCGGTTGCATTGGGACGCGGAACAGCATAAATTTATCGTTCGGAGGCAATAAATGGAACTGAAGGGGAAAACAGCCATTGTAACCGGGGGGACAGGGGAGCTGGGGAAGATCGTCGTTCGGAGATTTGTCCGGGAAGAAATGAATGTCGTGGTAACGGCACGTGGCATGGAGTCCGTTCCCCCCGGCGTTGAAATGATCGCAGCGGATGTCACGGTGGAGAAGGATGTTCTTGAACTCTTCAAGGCTACCGTTTCGAAACACGGATCCGTTGATGTTCTGGTGAACACGGTCGGTGGATTCCTTCCGGAGAAAAATGTGGCGGATGTGAGTCTTGATGAATGGCAGCACATGATGTCGATCAATCTGTTATCGGCCTTTCTTTGCACCCGGGAAGGAGTCAGGGCCATGAGGGGAAGAAAATTCGGACGCATTATCAACATCTCAGCCTATAATGGAATTCAGCCGGCGCCGGGCAAAGCGCCCTACTCCATCGCAAAAGCAGGGGTAGCGTTGCTCTCGGAACTTGTTGCCCGGGAGGTCAAAGGCACCGGTATAACCGTCAATGCAATTGCTCCGAGCATTATCGTGACGGAAGCGAACAAATCCTCCATGCCGAAAGCAGACATCACTCGGTGGGTAACTCCGGAAGAAATCACCGAGGCAATTTGTTATCTTTGTTCGGAGAGTGGAGGGGCGATAAATGGCACGACTCTTAAGCTCTTTGGGGGACTCTGATGAGCGCTCATCCAAAATATTTGTTTGACTTTCAGGGCTTCTTTTGATATAATAGGAAATATTTCTGAACATGAGTGTGAACATACTATTCCATCTTTGAGGAGGAGCACGTTCTTATGGACATCGTCGGCTTTTTGATGTTTCTTTTTCAGCAGGCATCGGGTGATGGCGGAGGCACGCTCAATTGGCTTACACAAAAATATGTCGAGGGTGGATTTTTCATGCATCCGATTCTCGCCACATTGATCATCGGCCTTGCGTTTAGCATTGAACGTCTTTGGACACTTAATCGCGCTTCCACCGACACGAAGAAGTTTCTTGTTTCGGTTAAAAACGCCCTTGACCAGGGTGGGGTTCCTGCTGCCCTAGAGGTTTGCCAGAATCACCGCGGATCCATCGCCAGCGTGTTCCAGGCGGGACTCCTGCGGGCCGAAGAGGGCATCGAGTCGGCGGAGAAAGCAATCATCAGTTACGGTGGGATTGAAATGGCGTTCCTTGAAAAAGGACTTGTTTGGATTTCATTGACAATCTCCCTTGCCCCGTTGCTCGGATTCACGGGAACTGTTCAGGGAATGATCGAGGCGTTTGACGCGATCAAAGAAGCAAAGAACATCTCGCCGGAAATCGTCGCCGGTGGTATTTCTGTGGCTCTCTTGACCACTCTTTTCGGTCTCGTCTGCGCAATGATTCTTCAGGTGTTTTACAACTTTTTCGTTTCTCGGATTGACCGCCTTGTGATCGATATGGAAGAAAGTTCAATCGAACTCATCGATTCACTCGTTCTGATGAAGGCCGGCAGGAAAACGGGCGATCGCGGCAGTTCCAAGAAGTAGCGCGAAAGGATTCTCTCTCATGGCCATGCTCAGGAAACGCGCCAGCAGGGATGTTGAAATTCCGACGAGCTCAATGGCGGATATCTCCTTCCTTCTGCTTTTGTTCTTTCTTGTCACAACGATCATTGATGTCGATACCGGTATCGGACTCGTTCTCCCGCCCCCGGTCGAGGAAACCGATATCGTCAAGATGGATCCGGACAGGATCATCAAGGTCCTCGTGAATACCACAGGGGATGTGCTGATCAACGACGAAATAGCATCCCTTGCACAGATTCACGAGATCGTTGCCAACAAGCTTAGAGCAAAGCCGAAAATGATCGTGTCCATCAAGACGGATCGTGAAACTCCTTACCGTATCTATATCGGAGCCCTTGACGAGATCAAGCAGGCGTATAACATCCTTCGCGAAGAATACGCCGCGCAGACCTTCGGCAAGTCGCTGAAGGAACTGTCGAAAGAACAGATGGATACCGTTCGGGACAACGTGAGACAAAGCATTTCCATCGCAGAACCGGAACGAACCCGATAGCCCCATGAAATTCAAAAAAAAACAAGCTTCGACAAAGCAGAATATTCCAACAGCATCGCTTCCCGATATCATATTCATGCTGCTGATTTTTTTCATGGTCACGACTGTCCTCCGCGAATACAACATTCAGGTGCAGTACACCCTTCCATCTGCCACCCAGATCGAAAAGATCGACAACAAGCGGATCGTGACATACATTTGGGTCGGACGGGACGGCAGAGTTCAGATCGACGACAATCTCATTGTCATACCTGAGATCCAGAGCATTGCTGCCAAGAAGAGGCGCGATGTTCCCCAGGTTATCATGTCCCTCAGAATCGACGAGGGATCCCGCATGGGAATCGTTACGGACATTCAGCAGCAATTGCGAAAGGGAGATGCACTACGAATCAACTATTCGGCCCTGCAGAAGCTCTGAACAAAATCCATAAGCATCTCCACGCGAGGCATTCTCTTCAAACGGGATTGCCTCGTTTTCTTTAAAACCAAGAGAACCATGACGCTGAGCGAACGTATTGCCGAAGACATGAAGCAAGCCCTCAAAGCGGGGGAGAAACTCAAATTGGAGACACTCCGGACCCTCCGTGCTCAGTTCCTGGAACTTACCAAGCGGGGGCCTGCTCAACCTGTCACAAACGATGACGAATTGTCCGTTTTGCTCTCCGCAATCAAGAAACGCAGGGAGGCGATTGATGTGTATCAACAAGCGGGAAGGAAAGAATTGGTACAAAAGGAGACAAGCGAACTGGAGATCATCCAGACCTATCTCCCCAGCCAGTTGAGCAGGGAAGAGGCGGATCGGGAAATCCAGAACATCGTCAAACAGACCGGCGCTTCTTCTCCGAAGGACTTTGGAAGAGTCATGGCGGTTGCCATGCGGGAACTCAAGGGAAGATTCGACGGAAAGGCGGTTCAGGAGATAGTGAAACAGAAGCTCGGAGGGTAGGATGATTATCGATCTGATGATTATTTTTCCGGTTATAACACTGTGTGTGCTGGGATTCCGGGATGGCATCGTGAAAAAAGGGATTGCACTTCTCGTGACATTTGCCGCATTGATCAGTGCTCAATTGCTCATGAGCGACGTTGCGGACTTCTATGTCGAGGAATTTGACCTCGAACGAGGCGAGGCTGTAATCTACGGATTTTACAGTGTGTTTTTCGGATTGATCTTTCTCCAATCGCTGATTTACCGTTTGACAGCGTCAGAGTACAAGATAGGGGGCATTGCAGATCGATTTGTCGGATCTGGCCTTGGCCTGCTCCAGGGACTTCTCATTATGAGCGTGATTTTCATGATGCTCGCCCTGAGAGGATTCCCCTCGCGACAGTATCGCGTTGATTCACGACTGTACAAGCCCATTCTCAATATCGCGCCGCAAGTACTCGACTTCACTCTTGAGACCGTTCCGGAAGCGACGGAAGATCTGAGAGGCGAAACGAAGGAACGGTTGGATGAGTTTACAAAACCCGACACACCTGCTCCGGCCCAGAAACAAAACCCTGCTCAGAAGAAGTAATCGCCTATGGCGGATTTTTCCCCCGCGCTGAAGAAGCTCGAATTTGAGAAAATCCTCCGGCGCATTTCCCAATTCGCAACGACTGATCCCGGCAAATTGCGCGTCCAGACAATCACACCGTCGGTGGATTTGCAATGGATCCGCGAGGAACTCCGGCGGGTCGATGAGGCCAAAGAGCTTGTTATTGCCGAAGGACACCTGCCTCTCGACGGACTAAAGGACATCAGGCCGCATCTCAAAAAAACTTCGGTGGAACACCAGGTGTTAACACCGGGAGAGCTGCTGGACATTGCCGCCTGCCTGAAAATTTCCCGCACAATCCACGCCTTCCTGCAACGCAGAAAGGGGACAACGCCAGGTCTTGCGCAACTTGCTGAATCTCTGTTTTCCGACAAGATCATCGAATACAATATTTCTAATGCCATCGATGAATCCGGTCAATTGCGGGATTCCGCCTCAAAAGAACTCCGGTCTGTTCGTGGGAATATCTCATCGATGCGGGATCAACTCCGTAAACGCCTGTCGGCGATTCTTCGTCAGGTGGCAGAGCAGGAACTTGCTCAAGAAGACATCATTACCACCAGAGACGGTCGATTCGTCATACCGGTGAAGACAGAGTATAAACATCGTGTGCCCGGGTTTATTCATTCCACGTCTTCCAGTGGAGCGACCGTTTTTATTGAACCGGCGGAGACACTCGACCTGAACAACGGGATCCGTGAACTCCAATTTCGCGAACAACGAGAAATTGAACGAATTCTCCAAAACCTTACGGCCCAGACCGCCACGGTGCGTGATCCACTCCTCGGAAGCCTTGACACCCTCGCCACCATCGATCTCCTTGTTGCAAAGGCAAAATACTCGATTGAAATCCTCGGATCATCACCACACATCAGCACTACGGGCAGTCTGGACCTTCAAAACGCATACCACCCTATTCTCCTTCAGGCACATGAACGCTCATCCGTTGTTCCGCTGTCAATCCGCATGGGAGAGTCCGTGAAAACAGTGATCATCACCGGACCAAATGCCGGCGGAAAAAGCGTTGCCCTCAAAACCGTCGGGCTTTCGCTCTTGATGACCCAAGCCGGCGTCCATATCCCTGCCTCAGCGGATTCGGAAGTGCCGATCGTTACGGACCTCTTCGTGGACATTGGTGACGACCAATCCATTGAGAATGACCTCAGCACCTTTAGCTCGCATCTTCTGAACCTTCGGTCGATTCTTGAACAAGCCGGCCCTTCGTCGTTTGTGCTCGTTGACGAGATTGGAGCCGGAACCGATCCTGCAGAGGGTGGTGCCCTTGCTTCCTCCATTCTCAAACGGCTCAATAAGCGTGGAGCCCTTACGATAGCCACAACGCATCACGGAATGCTCAAAGTGTTTGCCCACGAAACGCCCGGGATGGCAAATGCCTCCATGGAATTCGACCGGAGGACCCTCACACCGACGTATCGATTTCATTTTGGCGTGCCGGGAAGCAGTTACGCTCTCGAGCTTGCCGAGCGCATGGAGTTCGATAGAGACGTCCTCGAGGATGCCCGGCAGTCCCTGGGAGAACCGCGAAATACTCTTGAGTCGTTGATTTTGACGCTTGAGGCAGAGATTCAAAAAAGTCGGGATATCCGGGCGGCGGCGGAGAACGATAAATCGCGGTTGGCAGAGTTGATGCGAACCTACGAGTCAAAGCTGCTCGACGTTCGTCACGAAATCAAGCATCTACGCACACAAGCCAGGGAGGATTCACGGCAGTTGGTGGAACAAGCCAAGGCAACGATTGAAAACGCCGTCCGCTCCATCCGTGAAACGTCCGCTTCGAAGGCCTCGATCATCGGAGCGAAGCAAGCACTCCGGGAAATCCTGAGGCAATCACCGGCAGAAGACGAAACCCAGTATGGCAAGATGTCCTTTCGCAAAGGTGATACCGTAAGGCTCCGCGGAACGAGCGAGATTGGTGAACTCACAGGGATCACCGGAGACACTGCGACGGTTCTGTGGAAGAACGGAACGATGAAGGTGCAACTTCGCGATCTTGAACCTGCTGTGCTCCAGGACTCGGGCCACATAGCGACATTCTTGCTTCCGGAAACACAGCAGGAGCTCGATGTCCGGGGTCTTTCCGGTGATGAGGCAGTCCTGAAGGTAGGCCACTTCCTTGATGACGCCTGGGTTTCCGGACTACGAAGGGTCGATATCATTCACGGCAAGGGTACCGGGGTCCTTCGAAAAAGGATTACAAGCGTCCTCAAGAATCATCCGAGAGCAAAAAGTTTTCGGCTCGGTGAATGGAATGAGGGTGGCTCCGGAGTTACGGTGGTAGAACTGGCGGAAGACTGACGCATGAATCGGATTAAAAAGCTCCTGGTCGCCAACCGGGGAGAAATCGCGGTGAGGGTCATGAACACCTGCAGGGATATGGGTGTTCGTACGGCTGCGGTCTTTGCCGATCCCGACCGCGCTTCAATGCACGTTCAAGCCGCGGATGAGGCTTATTGTCTGGAAGGCAGTAAGATCGCCGACACCTATCTGAACGGAGAGAAGATCGTTTCAATCGCAAAAGAGGCGGGCGCCGACGCTGTTCACCCCGGGTACGGATTCCTGTCTGAAAACGCGTCTTTTGCGCGGTTGGTTCGGAATTCAGGCCTGATCTTCGTGGGGCCTCCACCCGAGGCGATCGACCTCCTGGGCGACAAGACTTCCGCGCGATCTCTTGCCCGGAAGCTCGGCATCCCTGTTCTGGCCGGATCCCATGCTTTCACAGATGCGAGCAAAGCTCTGAAGGAGGCCTCATCCATGGGATTTCCAATTCTTTTGAAAGCAGCCGCAGGAGGAGGCGGAAAGGGAATGCGGCTTGTTGAATCGGAAACAGAATTCCCGGTGGCCTTCGGGCTCTCAAGTTCTGAGGCCAAAAACGCCTTCGGCGATCCGCGGATATATCTTGAACAGTTCCTCTCTCATCCTCATCATGTGGAAATTCAGGTCCTTATTGACGAGAAGGGAAACGCTGTGTCCCTTGGGGAACGGGACTGCTCGACACAGCGCCGGCATCAAAAAATGATCGAAGAGTCCCCATCGCCGGTCGTAGGGGAGGAGCTCAGGTCAAAGATGAACGACGAAGCGGCTCGCCTCATGAAAGCAGCCGGGTATCAAAATGCAGGAACGGTTGAATTCCTTGTTGACAAAGGTGGCCGTTTCTATTTCCTCGAAGTGAACACCCGACTTCAGGTGGAACATCCTGTCACGGAAGCCGTAACGGGCCTCGACCTCGTGAAACAGCAGATTTTCATCGCTTCGAAGAACGACCTGGCCTTTCGGCAAGAGGACATAGTTCGCAGAGGGCATGCAATTGAATGCAGAGTGTACGCAGAAGACCCGTCGGAGGGTTTTTTACCGTCCGTAGGGACCCTGCGGTCATTTGAACCTCCACTACGGCCCGGCGTCAGAGTCGACATGGGAGCACGCGCCGGCGATGTCGTCGGTGTGTACTACGATCCGTTGCTCGCCAAGGTTATTGCATGGGGCGGTTCAAGAGAGGAAGCGATCACCAAAATGATCGGAGCGCTTGACGACTTTGTTGTTGTCGGTGTTCAGACGACGATTCCCTTTTGCCGGTTTATACTGAATCATAAAGCATTCACTCATGGAGAACAGCATACGCAATCGATAGATCAATCACTTATGAAGCAATATCTCGACCACTGGGAGAGCGATGAAGCGTACCCCGCCGCCATTATCGGATCGGCTCTCTTTGCCATGAGGAAAAAGACCGGTCGTCCAATTGCCCCGTTTGTGCCCAACAATTGGAAGGAAATGCGAAAGGATCTCCTGCGTTGACGGTCGCTGAATTCATCATTCTGAATGGCAAAAAGAGTCACAAGGTCAGCTTTTTGAATGACGATCGGGTTCTCCTTGATGGAAAGGAGTATCGGGCTAATGTCAAAATGATGGATAACGACCGATGTTCCTTGATCCTGGACAATGTTGTTTACCGGATTGATCTCGTCAAGTTGGAAGAAGGGGAAGCGGGAGTGGAGCTGGAAGTTATAGTGAAAGGGAGGACCTTGCGACTTCGTCCGCAAGATGCGAGGACCCAACTCCTTCAATCGATAACAAAAGCGCATGCGCCCTCGGGAGATCAAACCACGGTGAGAGCGCCAATGCCTGGCCTTGTCGGTCGCATTTTGGCAGTCCCGGGAACGCATCTGGGAGCAGGAGGAGGAATCCTGATCCTTGAAGCAATGAAAATGGAAAACGAAATAACGTGTCCATCCGCCGCCACCGTCAAGGAGATCAAGGTGAGTCCGGGGCAAAGTGTCGATAAGAACCAGATCCTTGCAATTCTCTCCATTGATTAACCTTGAATTACAGCCGCCTAATTTCTTTTAGTCAAATCAGTTGACTGGAAACAATGAATAATTCAGTTCCGACCGCTGAGCCGATCGTAAATCCTGCTCTGGCCGCAAGTCATGGACTCACCAGCGATGAATACGAACGGATCCTTGCCGTTCTCGGAAGGATACCGACCTACACCGAACTGGGAATCTACAGCGTCATGTGGAGCGAGCATTGCAGCTACAAGAACTCCATAGCTGTCATTAAGACCCTCCCACGCAGCGGAGGACGGTTGCTGGTGGGTGCAGGGGAGGAAAATGCCGGTCTGGTCGATATCGGAGACGGTCTCGCTGTGGCCTTTAAGATTGAAAGCCATAATCATCCATCCGCTGTCGAGCCATACCAAGGAGCCGCCACGGGCGTTGGTGGAATTCTCAGGGATATCTTTACCATGGGAGCACGTCCGATAGCAGCCTTGAATTCTTTAAGATTCGGACCACTTGAGTCTCAGCGCTCGAGATACCTGTTTCGGAATGTGGTAAAGGGGATCGGGGACTATGGCAATAGTTTTGGGGTCCCAACAGTCGGTGGTGAGATTTATTTTGAGGAATGCTATCAGGAAAACCCCCTCGTTAATGCGATGGCGGTTGGAATCGTTTCTCACAATCAAACAGCGAGTGCTATCGCTCTCGGGCCCGGAAATCCAGTCATGATCGTAGGTTCGGCCACGGGAAGGGACGGAATCCATGGGGCAACCTTTGCCTCAGAGGAAATTTCAGAGGAATCCGAGTCGAGAAGGCCCTCTGTCCAGGTTGGCGATCCTTTTACTGAAAAGCTGCTTTTGGAAGCGACGCTCGAAGCTATAAAGTCTGGATTCGTGGTGGGCATTCAGGATATGGGAGCAGCAGGACTGACGTGTTCCAGCACCGAAATGAGCGCGAAAGGAAAGGTCGGAATGGATCTCTTCCTCGAGAGAGTGCCTGTGCGCGAGGAAGGGATGAGTGCGTATCAGATAATGTTGTCGGAATCGCAGGAGAGAATGCTTCTCGTGGTCACGAAGGGACATGAGAACGACATAGCCAAGATGTTTGACAAATGGGATTTACCTGCAACCGTTATAGGCACTGTGACAGCGGGCGGAAGAGTGAAGGTTTACCACAATGGCGAACTGAAAGCCGACGTCCCGGCCGCTTCGCTAGTACTTGGAGAAGGCGCCCCAGTTTACACGAGGGAGAAGAGGGAACCTGCTTATCTCAATTCAACAAGGTCTTTTTCCCCGGATCGTATTGACGCACCAGCCGACTACACTAATGTTCTAAGGCAACTCGTCCGGAGCACGACAATTGCCGGCAAAAAGTGGGTGTATCAACAGTACGACACAATGGTTCGGACGAACACCCTCGAGACACCGGGAGGAGACGCCGCGATCGTACGGATCAAGGGAAGTCGGAAGGCTCTGAGTTTATCCACGGATTGCAATGCCCGTTTTGTTTATCTGAACCCGAGGAGGGGCGGACAAATCGCTGTAGCTGAGGCTGCAAGAAACGTTGTCTGCACTGGAGCTACACCCATAGCGATCACCAATTGCCTGAACTTTGGTAATCCGTACGACCCGGAGGTCTACTGGCAATTCGTCGAGGCTGTCGGAGGGATTGGGGATGCCTGCCGCGTATTGGAGACACCCGTAACCGGCGGGAACGTCAGTTTCTATAACGAAAGCCCTGAGAGTGCAGTGTATCCGACTCCTGTTATCGGAATGGTGGGTTTGATCGATGATTTGAGCCATCTCGTTGGGTGTGGTTTCCAGGCAGCTGGTGACGTTATTCTGCTTCTTGGAAGGAATAAGGGGGACGTGGGTGGGTCCGAATATCTCCGTCTGAGAACCGGGCGGATCCTGGGGGACGCACCGGAGATAGACCTTCGGTACGAGAAGAAAATGCAGGAATCATGTTTGAAACTTGCGAAGGCAGGTCTGCTCATCTCGGCACACGATGTTTCGGAGGGCGGTGTTGCCGTGGCTATTTCTGAGTGTTGCTTTTCAGCCAAGGAGTCAAATACTGGTGCACTCATCGCCGATGACGCTTATAACGGGGTTCGGGAAGACTTCTGGCTGTTTGGCGAAGGACAATCGATGATAATTCTGTCGGTTTCTCCCGACTCCGTTGAAACGGTGTTCAGCATTTGCGAAGGAAACGGCACAGACGTTAGGGCTATTGGCAGCGTGACGGATGATGGCCTCGTGGTGCTTGGAAACAAGATCACTGCAAGCGTGGAATCACTTCGGGAGGAATATGAGACCGCGATTGATAGGGCAATGGGGTGACAAAGTTAACAGAAGGTAGGTAGGTTTATTGATTTGCATTTCAGCTACTTTACATAATATCTATTATATGACAACTAGGGTATTTCAAATACCCCACGGAACACACTTACTGCCGGACCTGTCAGCTTCACTCCATTGTATACACCCGCGTCATCCTTCTGGAAGTCTACTCTCAGTTTGATATCACTTTTCACCTGAACAGTCACCGGACCCGTCGTCAATCCCAACTCCGACGCAACAAGAGCTGCAGCTACTGACCCTGTTCCGCATGCCAGTGTTTCTTCCTCAACCCCCCGCTCATATGTCCTTATTCTAAGTTGATTAGCCCCTGTCACCTTAACAAAATTCACGTTCGTCCCCTCCGGCGCAAATTCTGGATGCTGTCGAATCTCCCTTCCAACCCTCACAACGTCGATAGAAGACAATCCTGGCTTCCCAGGAGCGTCCTCTCCCAGGAGAATCACTACGTGCGGAGATCCAGTGTCCACAAAATTGCATCCAATCGCTCCAGCAGATGTCCGGAGCATAATATCCGTTCGTATTTTCGATGGTTGCTTCATCGATAATTCAACGATCTGGCCGTTTACTGATGCCCTGTAGACACTGTCCAACGCCTCAAACGTCTGCTCGACCCCGGCTATCCCATTTGCATAGGCGAAATGAGCGATGCACCGGCCGCCGTTTCCGCACATCCCGCCATAACTTCCGTCTGCATTGTAGTACATCATCCGGAAATCCGCCGCATCACTGTTTTCCAAGAGAAGCAAGCCGTCAGCACCTATGCCAAAGTGCCTTTCGCACACGGCCCTTGCCAGAGCGGAGGCGTCCCGAATCCTGCCATCACGATTATCCATGACGACGAAATCATTGCCAGCCCCCGTCATTTTTGTGAATGAAAGCTTCATAAAAAAGGCCATCCGATCTGGGATGGCCAATCAGTCAATTTTTGCATGGGAATAGTATTACGGAAGGCTCCAGCTGACAGTAATACGTCCGGTGATCGATGATTCGAACGACTGGGTCCCAGACTTCTCAAAAGTTTCAATTTGCACATTCGGAATAACCTGGACGTTCGGAATTGTCGCCCACGAAACACCTGCAAGAACATATCCTCTCGAATCTCCAACCGCCGATGAATTCGTGTTAGGGTCAAAATGGTCATATCTTCCGACAAATTCAAGACGCTCTGCAAAACTCCACCTTAGGAAGCCTGAAATCCCCAATCCGTTTCGCGTCCTCAACGAGGTTCCGGTGTTGTAAGCATTTGGGGTCATCTGTATGAACCCTTCGACACCGAGCCTTATATTCGGAACAGGCTCAAACCCCACAAACCCGGCTGTCGTCAGTGTGGAATTCCCTACCCGTCCCCCCGTGAACGGATTCGTAATCTCAGGGCGTGGATTGAAATCGGCATACAAAGTGACCTCGATGGGCCGTAGACGAACACTGACATGCCCATAGTATCGTTTCAGCTTGTCGTTCTCAGGTTTGTTGTTGTTGCCGTTGCCGAGCATGAACCAATAGCCGAGGGCGCCTTGATTGTCAAACGATCCGCGAACACCGACGCCAAAGTCACGGGAACTTACAGCACCGCGCAAATCCATAATGGTTTTCTCAAGCGATCGATATCCCCAAGCGCCCTCTGAAACCTCAAAGGCGGGAGTACCCTGTATACCCAGAAACACATCGTTCCCGAGTACATTCTTCCATCGCAGGTATGCGTCCTTGACAAACACGCCGATCTTGCCGTCGCTTGTAAGAGCGGACTGATCCGCCTCCAGGCGAAATCTTGAGGAAACATCCTCAGTGAAAGTATAGTCGTACGTGAAGTAGATGCGGCGAAACTGAAATGCCTGGAATGCCTCCCCCCCGCTCAACGCTGTATTTGAAAAAGACCCGAACGCAGGATCGCGTTGGATGTTGTAGAAGTAATCAACGTAGGCCAGCAGGGATAGTTTTCCCTTGTCCTGGCTTTTTCCGAGCTGCAAAGCAAATAAGGCGACAATGGGAAGGAGCACTAATGCTCTCCGCATGAAACCTCCTCCTGATTAGTGAATTGGTGCATTCAACTCCGCTGCGGCCGGGGCTGGGCCTTATGCAGCGGCGTTAACCCTGATTATGCTCATCAGCGTGGTGCTTGATGATCCGGGCGTTTATAATGAAAATCACATCTTCCGCAATGTTGGTGGCGTGGTCCGCTAAACGCTCGATATGCCGCGATACCATCATGATGTGTGCACCGGGTACGATATTGTCAGCCGATT
>JBBDYD010000138.1:0-19168 GCA_040901865.1 Bacteroidota bacterium
AATTTGTGGGGAAGGCCGAACGGCATGATGATTTGACAATGGTGGTGGTGAAGGTGAAGTAAAAAGAATCTCCTGGCACAGCGTTTGTAACCTTATCAAGGGTTAACCTTGGAAAGGTTACATATAGAACGCAAAACGGTAACAGTTCCTCCTGACGATTCGTTCTACCCCCCTCTTTCGACTTCCCGATTTTCTCTTTATATTCAGCATGTTGAAACACTAATGCAAGGAGCTCAGATGGCAACCAAACCACCCCCGCCTGTTGAAGAATTTCCCGCCGAAAGCCTGGAAAAAATGGCTTATGCCGTTGTTGCAGATATCGAGACTCAGGAACCCAACGACCGCGCCCGTTTGGGATATCACGTATGGGCCTGGCTGCGGGAACGCAGCGGAACGCTCGAAGAGGCCGTGAATGCGGCAGGATCACGCACAAAACTCGGTCAGGCCGAGGTGCTCAACCTGATCAGACAGCGGCTTGCGGAAAAGGGAGTGAAGGAGTAGGGATTGTCAATTGCCGATTTTCAATTTCCAATTTGGGGTATGACAATTGGCAATTGAAGATTGGCAATTGGAAATCACATAATTCTCTCAAAGTCCACAAACTCAAACCCCTCCTTCTTTTCCCGCCGCACCACCCGAAAAGCCTTCCCTACGAGATGTTCATAAGGCGGAAAAAAAGTGTCTCCGTCATCATCGTTGTCCACGAGTGTCAGAACCCACTCATCCGCCTTTTCCAGCATCGCGCTGAAAATCTCTCCTCCGCCAAAGATAAAAACCTTGTCCAGGTCCTTGAGAGCGTTCAGCGCTTCAGGGATGGTGGTATAGGTTTCAACGCCGGGAATGCTGCGGGATGTCAGAACGACATGGCGGCGGTTCGGAAGGGGAGTCTGGAGCGATTCGTACGTGCGCCGGCCCATAAGAAGGGTGTGGCCGGTTGTAAGTTTCTTGAGTCTCTTGAGGTCCTCTGGAATATGCCAGGGGATCTTGCCGCCTTTGGCGATGACCCTCTTGCGGTTAAGTACCGCAATGATGACCAACCTCAAACTGCCACCTCAAACTTGATCGGCTCGTCGCATTCATAGCCAATCACATTAAAATCCTCAAATGTCAAATCGTCCAGCGGCTTCTCGGCGATTTCCAGTTTCGGAAGACGTTTCGGCCGCCTCTTGAGCTGCTCTCTCAATCCGTCAAGATGATTGACATAAATATGAGCATCGACGATGGTGTGACTGAAAAACCCGAGGTCCAATCCGACTTCCTGCGCGACTGCTTGCGTGAGGAGGGAGTAGGCCGCGACATTAAACGGAATTCCAAGCGCAATATCGCCCGAGCGCTGTGTGAGGTGGCAGTTGAGCTTGTTGTCCTGGACATTGAACACAAACGTGAAATGACAGGGGGGGAGTTTGCTGGTGAGCGCATTTCCCGGCTCCCAGGCCGAAATGACCATACGGCGGGAGTTCGGATTGGTTTTCAGGATCTTGATGACTTCGCCGACCTGATCGATTTCCCGTACTTCGTACTTTCCGGTTCCCTTGTTCATTTGGGCGCTCGGAAATCTCCGCCAGTACCGGCCGTACGCCGTTTCGAGGTTGCCCTGCTCGTCCGCCCACGCGTCCCAGATTTTCGTGTGTTGACGAAGATTCCGAATGTGATCTTCACCCGACAAATACCAGAGAACCTCATGGAACAGTGCCTTGAAGTTCATCTTCTTGGTTGTCAGAAGCGGAAATCCTTCGCTCAGATCGATCTTATAATACTCGGAGAATGTTGAAATCGTATCGACGCCCGTCCGATTGTGCTTTCGGGTTCCTTTGTCCATAACCCGCTGAACGAGATCAAGGTATTCGCGCATAAGGAACTCGCGGTGATAAGTGATGGTTCGGCGGGCTCACCATCAGAATGGTTGTTCAAATAATCACCCTGAGCGAAGCCGAAGGGTGATAGGTTGTCGGTGATAGGTGAAGAGGATCCAGAACAAAGGCGTTCTTAGTTGTTGGTTTTCAGTCATCGTTTTAAGTTTCTGGTTGTGGTTCAATCTTAACCACAACCAATAACCAAAAACGACAACCAATAACCATTAACTAATAACTCTTATTTTCAGTTCAATAACGCTTTCCGTTCCTCGCTTCTTTCGTAAACCGGGAGTACTCCAGCATCTGCTTCATCAAATCCATCGGGTACGACACGGTAACGTCGGTGATCGCTCCCGATCCGTCGTTGACGAGCTCATACTCCGGCATCACAAAACCGCTGTAGGAAGCGACGTCAAGATGCTTGATGCGCTCCAATACTTCATCCCTGAGAGCCGTATCGATCTTCAACCCGTAGGTGTCAATGAGTTTTTTGGCGCCTTCTTTGTCGCCTTCTGCCTTGATTCGCATGACCTGCGCCAGTAACCTGCCCACCATTTCCTTCATCAAGTCATAATCCGCCACTTTCACATACTTTTTGCCGTCGCGCACTTCGATCGAGATCGCCTTCGAATTATCCAGAATGTATTTCGCAACCATCTGACGGTTTTTCATATGGTCTTCTTCAATCTGGTCGCCGTGCGGAATGCGCCTCAACTGAAGGAGCAGGGCGTTGCGGATATAGGAGTCATACATCTGACGGGCCACGTCTTTGTCCGGAATGGCACCCAGCTCGATGAGCTTGTCATCCCAAATGTGCCAGAGAGCGATAAGGTCTGCACGGGCCTCTTCCAGCGTGGAATAGTATCCCGGGAGATAGTTGGCAGGATCGCCGGCCACCATGGTCTTGCCGGATGCGTGCCCGAGGACTTCATGAAGCGTCGTCATCATATTGTCAGCCAGAGTGCCGTACTTTTTCTGCAGTTCGATTTCCGCTTTGTCATAGCCGAACTCATCCAACAGCACCTGACCGCTGGATTTGTTGCCTGCGTCGGTTATGTTATTCAGCACAACGCTCTTGCTGCCATACTGCTCTCGCACCATTTGCTCGTTCGGCAGGTTGATGCCAATGGGGCTCACCGGGCCCGTTCCCCCGGACGAAAGAACGATGTTCACGAAACTTGCGGCCAGCGGCTTGATTCCCTGTTTCTTGTATTTGTCCTCCCAGGGCATCCGATCTTCAAAATACTGCGCGTTTGCGCCGATATCCCGGATGCTCTTCGAGAGCTTCTGGTCGGACCAATACAACGACGATTCAAATTCGGCTTTCAGGCCCATCGGGTCGAGATACACTTCGATGAATCCGTGAATCATGTCGATTGCCACTGTGTCGGACACCCAGTGGATATTGTAATTCCGGAAATCCTCGAGGTCCCCCGTGCGGAAATACCGAATGAGCTTGCGGACTGTTTCCTTTTGGTATTCATTGGCAGCAAACGGAATCGCCTGCTCCATGTAATAGACGGAAACTTCAAGATCCGCTGCATACATGCCGGGCTCAATGCCGTTCCCCCCGGCCCGCCAGACACGTTCAGTCACGCGCCCCCGCTCTTTCACAAGCTTGGAATTCAGATCGTTCTTTTGTCGTCCGGACTGGATGAACTGGTTAACGTCGCGCTGTGTGAGCCCTTTTTCATAAAAATTAATGGCGCTTTCCTTGATCCAGTCGGCCCCCGGCGTCTTGTTCGTCATCATCGGTTCCACGTTCGGATCAAACAAAGCCGGGGCGAGGCGTTCAAGCGTGGCGTCGAGCTTTTTTGACCCGAGGCCAAGATCGCCCCCGTTGTCCAGCGCCTTTTGCGCGGCTGACTTGAATTCTTCCGGTGTGCATTTCACAACGAATTTTCGAGATGTGATATTGTCGTACGGGCCGTTGTTGATCCAGAAGAGTTTGGTATATGTCAGAATCGCCTTGGCGACATCTTCAGGAATGCCAGTCTGATGGGTCACGATGCCTTCCAGGATGTCCCGGATTTCCAGGGCATCGCGATGATGCTGATCGATGGCTATGTCCCTTGAGGCAAGGGCCGCCCTGGAAAGATAGTAAGCAAAGATCTTCTGGTTGAGCGAAAGGTCGTCGAAACCGTCGGCATATAATTGAACGACCCGTGCAGGACCGACACGCTCGAGGGAATACTTTCGTTCTACGGGCTGACTACAGCCGGCAAGGATCATAAGCGGAAGAAGAATGGTAAGTGATTTCATGATTGTCTTTCGGTAGCGAAGTGGAAGACACGGCAGAGCAGAGGCCTAATAACTAATAACCACCAACTAATACCTAAAAGTACAGCAAAGGCGAGGGAGATGCAAATCAAAAGGTCCAAGGACCAAATTCGAAATTCCCGCCTTGGTTCTCGGATTTTGGACCTTGAACATTATTTGGTTCCTGGAACCTGGTTATTCCCCCTACGCCGCGGGATGCTGCTGCGTCAGGCAATGAATCGTCCCGAATCCCCACACAAGATCCACGGCATGAATGCCGATCACAGGGCGATCTTTGATGATTTCACGCAAAATCCCCAGCGCTCTACTGTCATTCGGATCATTGAAGGTCGGAACGAGTAGGGCAGCATTACAGAAATAAAAATTCGCATAACTTGCCGGGAGACGCAGTCCGCCAAAATACAGGGGCTCGGGCATCGGGAGGGCGATAATCTCGGGTTTTGAGCCGTTTTCCAACCGCATGTCCTTTGCCCGCTCGAAGTTTTCCTCCAACGCGCGGTAATTCTCGTCGGACGAGTCGCTTTCCTGACAGATGACGATTGTCCCGGGATCCACGAATCGAGCGAGATCATCAACATGCCCGTGTGTGTCATCTCCCGCAATTCCCTTCCCGAACCAAAGAACCGTGGTCACGCCAAGCCAGTCTCTTAAAGCATGCTCCACCTCTGCGCGGTTCATGCCGGGGTTCCGTACCTGGGTGTTCTGGTCGAGAAGACATTCCTCTGTGGTTAAGAGTGTTCCAAGTCCGTTTACATCAATCGCGCCGCCCTCGAGGACAAATTGCTTCTTGCCGGATTTCGGATGAAACAGCCGGACACCGAGAGCTTTTGCCGCCCTTGCGGGGATTTGCCTGTCTTTCTTGTGATTCGGATACTTGGCCCATCCTGTGAACCCGAACTCGTTGATGGCAAGCTCGTTATTCGATTTGACGAACATCGGGCCAAAATCGCGGGTCCAGCCGCGATCGGTGGGAAAACGGAAGAACTCTATTCGCGTAACGTCAACGCCGGCTTTTTTTAAGACGCGCTTTGCGGTGGCCTCGTGAGCACTTGAGTTCACGATAATCCGAACAGTTTCCCCCGGAGCGATCCTGCGCGCGATCTCGCCATAGACCCACGGGACCGGCTGAAACTTCCCGGGCCAATCCTGCTTGTTATGGGGCCATCCGAGCCATGTTGCTTCGTGTCCCTCCCATTCCGCAGGCATGCGGAATCCGAGCGATGATGGGGTTGTGCTCATCAGTCCTGCGATTTTTTCAGGTGTGGTTCGTCGTCGAGGAAGCGGCTGGTAATGGGGGAGTAGGCATCGATGCGCCGATCGCGCAGAAACGGCCAATTACGACGCACATCTTCGATGCGGGCAGTGCTCACTTCCGCGATAAGGATTTCTTCTTTGTCGACGGAAGCTTCAGCCAGAATAACTCCCTGCGGGTCGGCGATAAAAGACGTGCCCCAGAATTCGATACCGGCGCCTCCCTTTGCCGGAATCTCATGACCGATGCGGTTCACGGCTGCAACATAGAGACCGTTGGCGATCGCGTGCCCGCGCTGCACCGTTTTCCAGGCGTCGCGTTGGTCTTTGCCGTATTGAGCTTTTTCAGACGGATGCCATCCGATGGCGGTGGGGTAGAAAAGAATCTCCGCTCCTTGAAGAGCTGTCAATCGCGCGCCTTCAGGATACCATTGATCCCAGCAAATAAGAGTGCCAATCCGCCCAACAGAGGTATCCACCGCCTTGAATCCAAGGTCTCCCGGTGTGAAATAGTATTTTTCGTAGTACGCAGGGTCATCCGGAATGTGCATTTTCCGGTAGAAGCCGGCCATAGTTCCATTGGAATCCAGAATAGCAGCGCTGTTATGATAAACGCCTGTGGCACGGCGTTCAAAAACGGGAGCAATAATCACCGCGCCCAGCCTCTTTGCCAATGTGCCAAGAGTTTCCGTGGTGGGACCGGGGACCGGTTCTGCAAGATCGAAATTTGCTGCGTCTTCATGCTGGCAGAAGTACTGCGAGCGGAACAATTCCGGCAGACAAATGACCTTTGCGCCCTTGCCTGCGGCATCCTCGATCTTGCTGATCGCCTTCTTGAGGTTTTGTCCGGTGTCCGTGCTGACGGACATCTGGATCAATGCGATCTTGTATTTGCGATGAGAATTGTTCATGAGGGAAATTTATGGACAAGTGAGGGGAGATGCAAGAACGCACCGGGCGTCAAGAATGTGATTCGTTGTTCTCATGGTGACAGGAGGGGATGAAAATAATGTCCAATGTCCCCGGCCCGAGTAATGCTTGAAAGGGGTGGGCGAACGTCAAATGATGAATGTCAAAGTTCTAAGTCTCAGGGTAAAGAGACTTAGTCCCATTTACGTGGGGGACGAAAGGGGGTCGGCGCTCAGGTAAGAGTATAAGATCTTATAGCTATCGTAATCGAACCGATGTTTCCCCTCGGCACTTCCGCCCACGAGGCACCAGTTATCGACGACAAATTTCTCCCGAAGTCCGTTCAATTCGCATTGCTCTTCGATAACAACAGGACTCTCGTAGGGCCAAGCCTTGATGCGCCGTTCTTCAAAAGCCTGCTCGACGCGTTGATTGTAGGATTCCGGACCTTCTTCGCCCATGCAGGCGCCGTCACAACGGCCCAAATGATGGGAAAAACAGTAGGTGCGGGCTTGTTCCAGACGGAGGAGCTTCGGGCAGAGACGATGAGAACGTGCTATAAGCGAGAGAAACTCTTTCGCCTGGGTTGTGTGCTTGAACAGGCCGAGGATGTTTGCCGAGTCATTCGGATCAATCCGATCGACCGCCTCGAGCACAACGACGGCATATCCGTCCCGGTTGGACGCACGTTTTGCGATGATGATGCGCCGGCGGCGCTTTGCGGCGACGTTGTGGAGGGGGCGAAGTTCTTTAATCAGTTTCGACTCGAGCAGTAAAGCCCCAAGTTCTCCGGCGGTTTCACGGACTTCAATTTTCTTGACGCGTCGGCACAACTTGCGTTCATTTCGTGCAGCAAAATGCGCACGGATTCTCGACCTGAGATTCCTGCTTTTTCCAACGTAGAGGAGGAAATCCTCTGCCCCGTAAAAGAGATACACACCCGGAGTTTCGGGAAAGGATGAAAATGAGGGTTTCAAGGGCAGTCCTGGGAGAAACAGAAAACTGTAAGAATCAAAAAGTCCCGCTGTACGGGATCCCGCTATTCTTAGCTTTTCATTGATGCGGGAAAATAAAACTGCAAGAAGGAAAAGAAAGCCCGTTCTTTCTGTTTTCTGTTTGCCCTTTCATTTCCGTTTACTTTTTGTCCCACTTCTGGATCCCGCCGTGTAAGCGGGATCCCTGAAAGGCGGGACAGTTTTCTGTTTCAACCTGTTATCTCACAGAATTCCAGATATCCAGCTTCATCCTCCACATACCGTCACTCTCCTTCACCCAAACGATGACGTATTTCCCCCTGAACGAAATCGGCTCTCCGCCATCGCGCGAGCTGGCTCCCTCGTAATACCCATGATCATATGCGGTGGTGCCTTCGATCGTGATGTTCACGGCCGTGGACTTGTGGCGTGTCATTTTGCGCCCGGGTGCCAAGGTCCAGTATTTTCGGATGGAATCACGATGCGAAACGATGTCCATGCCAGCGGGAAAAATCGCCGCTTCGCGCGCATAACAATCCATCATCGTCTCAACATCTCCGCGCATGTACGCTGCCGAGAACCGATCGGCAACCGCCGCAATCGCCTCTTTCTCTGCATCAACCGATTGTCCGGGGAGTCTTAAAGGAGATATGATGAGTGCGATCAACATTCCATACTTCACGTTCCACCTCAACCGTTTGTTTTTTGCTTTTTTCCTTTTCATTTCAGTTTGCTATTTTCTCTTTTCTGTTTCGGCCGCTTACCTCATTTCCTCAAATACTCCTCGGGAATCCTTTGCTGCTCATTCTCCGACTGCCAGAACACGCTCACGATCCACCAGCGTTTCCCGTTGTTCCAGAGTTGAATACTGTTAATGCCCCGCATGAACGGTTTTTCGTCCGCGGCATTAGCCCGCGCTTCGTAGGCGCTGAATACCTGCGTTATGTTTCCATATGTGTCCACGTGTCTGCCGATTTCTTTCTCGAAGAACCCGCGTTCTTCCAGCATTTTCCCGCTCAGGGCGATATACGCGCCGACACTGTCCATCGTGCGGTGGCCGAATTCGCCGTTCTGCCGTTTCGCGGTGCCGACCATGTGTCCGCCGTCCAGGAACAACGAGCGCATCCGATCCCAGTCACGCTTCTGGCCAGCCGGACCGGAAATGACGTCGTATAACGCAGAAAGGATCGCGTCCATGGACGAAACATCTCCCGGTTTCGCGGTCGGGGTGGAATCCTGACCGAACGCGGCGGTCGCAAGCAGCAGCATGGTCATCAAACATGCTTTCACAATGCGAATCATGGGTTGTTCCTCATGTGTCGAAACATTGAACTTCGAACCTTGAACCATGAACCTTGAACTTCACCTTGGTGGTAAACTCAACGCTGGCTGCGTCTGACCGCGATGACACGTCGTGCAATTGACAACCGGCTTGGATGACCGAAGGTTGCTGATGCCTGTAAGGTGGTCTCCATTAATCTTTGCCACCATGGCGGACATTTCCCTTGCGATCTGCTTCGCGGGTTTGTCATCCTTTGCCCATTCTCCGGCAACATGACAATAAGTGCAGCTCACTCCCAGTGATCGGCTGTATCCGAAATTCATAACGCTCAGCAGTCGCCCGGCAGTCGCGTCTTTCATCATCTTGATGTTTTTGAAAACTTCCGCTGCCGGCTTGCTCTCGTTGCCGGCAATCTGTTTGCCGATCGCTTCAAGGAACGCGCGTTTCTCGGCTTCAACAGAGTCCGCTGGCGACTGGGCAGTCAACGTTTCGCACACCAGGAAAATCAGCGTGGTGGCCAACAAAAAGCGGGTTCTCATGAAAATCCTCCTGACAATGATGATTTAAGTAAACGCATTGCCGTGGAAAACGTTTCAACACAACTTGCCAATATAGTGAAATTGTTTGACTGGGTGAGCGCTTCTATTTATGAAATGACTCTATTTGGCAAGCTATGCTCCCCTCTGTGAAACTCTCTTTTCTTTTCCTCTGTGGAACTCTGTGTAACTTGCCGGGCGAACAAATTGCGCACTCCTATTGACAAAACAGGCAATTGTTGCGATACTATCGGACGAAATCATGACCCTTTCCCGGAAAATCTCTCTTCTTGCGCCTGCATTCGCAGGATTGTGGTGCCTTTCTTTTGTCGCCGCCCCTGTTCTTCGATCTATGGATATTCCGCTTTCGTCCATGCTCTACTCGCTGTTTTCCGAGGTCTGCCACCAGATTCCGGATCGGAGCTTTCAAATCGGCGGCGAGCCGCTTGCTGTCTGCATTCGATGTTCAGCAATATACTTCAGTATCTTCGCATCACTTCTCTTTTCTTTGTTCTTAACGCGGTTTCACTTCAACAAATACCCTCCCGCGTGGATTCTGACCGCGGCAGTAGCTCCCATAGTCCTCGACGTGCTCCTCAATCTTAGCGGAATACACGCAAGCACGGTCTGGACACGCACCCTCAGCGGTGTCGTGGCGGGACTTGTCGTACCATTCTTCCTGATGCCTCCGCTCATCGAGGCGATTCACCAACTGAAAGAAAAATTCGGAGAATTGTCGCATGCCGGAAAAACCCAATAAACTGCGTGTTTCACTTATCAGCGGAGTTGTCATCGGGCTTGTATCGGCGATTCCGGGATTGAACCTGATCAACTGCTGCTGTTGTGCGGGGATCATTCTGGGCGGCGTTCTGGCTGTCTATTTGTATAAACAGGAACACGTCGAAGGTGCACCGCCGATGGAGTCATCGGATGGATTGATCCTCGGTGTAACCACCGGCGTCGTTTCCGCCTTTTGCACTACGGTGCTCAATCTGCTGATCATGGCTCTTTTCGGCGATGTTGCTTCAGAGTTTCTCAGGTCGTTTACCGAGCAGATTCTCGACCAGGCCAACCTTCCGCCCGAAACAATCGATCAGTTGCGCAGTCAGATCGATGCATCGATGGATGAAGCCAAAACGTTTATGGGAGTCATGAAGGAACTTCTGTTCAACCTGCTTATCCATCCGCTGTTTGCAATGTTGGGTGGACTGATCGGATACTCCATCTTCAAGCCAAAGAAGCCTGTAGAATTCACGCCGACTCCGGGAGCGTAAGGGATGAAATGGAAGATGAAAGAAGGGGGGCGAGGGTCCGATGGAATCCACTATGAGAGACCTCCGAGTGGATTCCATCGGTCACGAGGACCTCGAACCTGAAACCTGGAACTTTGAACAATAACCCAATAACTGACAACTAATTCCCATGAGAATGCTCGTCTTGTTCATGCTTCTCCCCGTGCTTGTCTTGGCTCAGTCAGATAAAGAGCAAATCCAAACTGTGTTAAGGGACCAGGTTGAATCATGGAACAAAGGCGATATTGAAGGATACATGAAGGGGTATTGGAATTCGGATCAGACGATGTTTGTCAGCGGAGCGAATGTCCTGACCGGTTATGACAGCGTGCTTGTCCGATACAAACGCAACTACGGTACGCGAGAGAAAATGGGTTTCCTAAGTTTCGGCGATTTGAAAATTAGGCTCATCGGGAAGGAAAGCGCATTCGTCACGGGGCAATGGCAGCTTCAGCGGAAAGAAGACAAACCCGGAGGGAGGTTTACACTTCTGCTGGAGAAAAAACCTGCCGGGTGGCGAATCGTGTACGATCACACGTCCTCGGGATCCTCATAACAGAAACGTCCCCGCTGCGGTAGTGTCTAAATTTCGCATTCTAAAGATCAACGCTGAGGATGCAGAGGATCGCAGAGTTTCAATAAATACGGGTTTTTCACTCTGCGTCACTCCGCGTCCTTCCCGCCTGACCGAGTGGAGTTCAACCACAGTCGTGCAGGTGCGCCTCCCCGCCCGACCGAACTCAATAGAGACTACTAACGGTCGTTCGGGCGGGTGCGATTTTTCTTGAAACTGAGCCACGACTCCCGCTGCGACTGCCTTGATTCTCAGTACGCATCTCGGTACCATGGGTTTTCACCTAGGGGTCCGCAATGAAACGTTTCACGCCGGGGTTCGTTGTTGTCCTACTTGTTGATGTCCTCCTGCTGGTCCTCTGTCTCCTGCATCTGCCTTCCGTATCTCAACGTCCCCGTGCCCCTTTCGAAACCGGTATGTCGGTCGACGGCGTCCGGATCACACGCATTCTCGATCAATCAGCCGCAGGAGATCTCCGGGCCGGGGACAGGGTCCTCTCCTGGAATACGCTGCCGATCGACATTCCCGAGGCAGTGGAATTCCTTGCCGACATGCAATCGATAGGCCAAAAAGTCTCAATGAAGATTGAGCGTGCCGGTGCCGCGAATACTGTCAGTATCGCCCTCATTCCATTTTATTCCTCGCCCCGCTTCCTCATCATTTCTTCAATCGTTGGGATCATCATCTGGCTGATCGGACTCTTCATCCACTGGAGCGCGCAGCCCGATCTGACGGCCCGTGTGCTGCATTGGGCAATGATGGCTTTTGCAGTTGCAATTCTGATCACCCCGGGCGCCATCACGAAGGACACCACCAGCACCATCGCCCGGATCCTCTTCTTCTTTTCATATATCGGGGTGGTTGCTCTCTTCTTTTACTTCACTCTTCTCTATCCAACTTCGAAAACAAGATCAAGAGCTCTGGCCGGGGTCCTGACGTTTCTTCCGGCTGTTGTCCTGGCGGGCCTCTTGAACTCCCTTCAGATACTGCAGATCCGTACAGGATCTTTGGAGAATTTCTATGAATTTCAGATTCTGTTCGATGTGTTTCAGGTGATGCTTTTTGCCTACGTCACCGGGGCCGTTGTTTGCATTCTCATGTCATTTAAAACAGCCGGGACGGCGGAGGAGCGGAAGAGGCTGGAGTGGATCGTCTGGGGCTTGTGCATCGGATCGATACCCTTTCTGTTCCTCCATGTGCTTCCTCAGCTTCTGATTTCCCGCTATCTCATTCCCGAAGAGTATGCGACGATCTTCTTTCTCGCCATTCCGTTTTCGTTCTCGATCTCATTCCTTCGATACCACTTTCTCGATATCGAGGTGCTGATCAATCGAAGTATTGTGTATGCCCTCCTTTCCATCCTGGGGATCATTGCCTTTACGCTCGCATTCCTCCTGGTCACATCGGCCTTCGAGACGCATGCACTGTTTGAAGAGTATCTTGTGATCGCGGGGGTCTCTCTCATTATGGCGCTGCTCTTTGCGCCTGCGCGGGACCGACTACAACGCATCATCGATGAGACGCTCTTTGCCGCACGGGCGAATTTCCAGGCCTCCCTGAATTCGCTCAGCGTCCGGTTCCACGCGTCACTTACAACTGAAGAACTGTATAAAACCCTGGCCGATGGCCTTTCGAGGGTTCTCCCCGTAAGAAATCTTGCGGTGTATGAGCTCAAAGGTGGAGGCCTGCAGAGGCGGGCGGAGAGCGGAAGCGGAACACCGTCGTGGATCGCGTTTCCATTGAAACACATGGGGAAGGGCGCACTCTGGGTCACTGCCGGTTCGGTGGCAGCCGGGATTCCGGCGAACGAATCGATGAGGGGTTGGCTCGAAGATGCGGGATTTTCAATCCTTCTCGTTCTGACGGATGAAGCAGGGAGATCGATTGGTGCCGTCGGACTCAATGCTAAAACACGCGGAGATAGATTCCAGCGGGAAGAGATCGATCTTTTGATGACAGCAGGCGCTCAGGCGTCGGAAGTGCACGCCCGGTTGCAACTTCAGCAGCGAATGTTCCTGGAGGCCGAGGAACGAATGAAGCTTCGCGAATTGAGCGAGTTGAAATCCTATTTCATTTCAAGCGTTTCACACGAACTACGAATGCCGTTGACGTCGATTAGAATGTTCGCGGAAACCCTCCGCCTGGGAAAAGTGTCAGGGGGCCGCAAGAAAAAAGAATACCTCTCGATCATCGAGGGGGAAAGTGAGCGGCTGGGAAGGCTCATCGAAAACGTCCTTAACTTTTCAAAGATCGAAAAGGGGATCAAGGAGTACAAGTTTGAACAAGTCGATGTCGCTTCGATCGGAAAGAAGGCGGCAGCGGCCCTTCGGTATGATTTCGATTCAGTCGGCGGAGTCTTGCAGGTTCGGGTTTCCCGAAAGCTTCCTGCCCTCGAGGCAGACGGCGAGGCGCTTCAACAGGTAATTCTGAACCTCCTCTCGAATGCGCTGAAATACAGCGTCGGACGCACGAAGAGAGTTCGATTGGCAATGATGGCAAAGGGCGGGTCCGTTATCATTGAGGTCTCGGACAATGGAATAGGCATCGCAAAGGAAGAACTGCCGTCGATCTTCGAGAAGTTCTATCGTGTCCGAGACGATCGCTCGCGCCAGGTTGGCGGCACCGGACTCGGTCTCCCCCTTGTTCGCCACGTCGTGGAAGCGCATGGGGGATCAATCGAAGTCCGCAGCACGGTCGGGAAGGGCACGACCTTCACTGTGAAGATCCCTGTCAAGCGATGAAAACTATTCTTGTGGTTGAGGACGATCCGGCGGTTCAACGCGGGATCCGCGAAAACCTGGCGCAGGAGCGTTTTCGAGTTCTCGTTGAGCGCGACGGTATGCTTGCGTTGAACCGTGCAAGGCGCGAACCCCTGGACCTTGTGATCCTCGATGTCATGCTTCCTTCGATGAACGGATTTGACGTCTGTGCCAGACTTTTTCGGAGTTGCTGAAGCCGGCGCGGGTTTCCCTGGAACCGGGCGACATGTTCTTCTTCTATAGTGATGGAATTCCCGAAGCGATGAACTCACGTCAGAAAGAGTTCGGATTCGACCGGCTCAAACGGGCCCTTGCGGTAACACACGGAACGTCCCGGGCGACAGTCAAAGATTGTCTCAGGAGTGTCCGCACATTCACCGGCAACGAGCCGCCGTCCGATGATATCACACTGGTTGCTGTCAGAACATCGTCAGGAGCGAAGAACCGATGAAACGCATTCTGGTCGTGGAGGATGATCCGGCAATTCTCCGGGGACTGCTGGATAATCTCCGTAATGAACACTACACCGTGGACTCTGAGACTGACGGATCGAAGGGACTGGAGAAAGCCGCGAAATTCCAATGGGATCTGCTCATTCTCGACATCATGCTTCCCCGAATGAACGGACTGGAAATCTGCAAAGCTCTGCGTCAACAAGGGTCTTCGATTCCAATTCTCATGCTCACCGGGAAGGGAGAGGAAACAGATAAAGTGCTGGGGCTTGAATTGGGCGCCGACGATTACGTGACAAAGCCGTTCAGCATCCGGGAGCTTTTGGCGCGCGTAAAGGCGTTGTTGCGCAGGCAATCCGGTCTGAACGCGAGTGTCGAAGAAACACAGATAGGTGATATCCATGTGGATTTCAAAAAACAAGAGATGATCAGGGGGAAGAAGAAGATCGAGATGAGCGCCAGAGAATTTGAACTGCTGAAATATTTTGTCGAACGGGAGGGTCAGGTGATTTCGCGCGAAACGATTCTCAAAGAAGTGTGGGGATATGATTCCCTTCCGACGACCCGGACCGTTGACAATTATGTCCTTTCCCTCCGTAAGAAAATCGAACCAAAACCTGCAAAACCGAAACACCTGATAACCGTCCACACAGCCGGTTACAAATTCACCCGCTGAGCGTTTCCTTCCTTTCGAATCCGCTGACAATTTTGTGACAAAACTGTAACGGAGTCGTGACATCTCCTGACCCGGATCTCTGTATGTATGGTGAGAACACCATCATCGGAGGACTTATGCAACGGGTTTACGGCTTCTTTCTTGTTCTGACAACAGTTGCAACGCTCGCCCGCTCTCAACAGCTCCCGGAACGTCCGATCGCGCAGCAGGGGAGGTACCTCCTGACAACTGCCACCGGCATTCCGTATGTCGGTGCGACGGAGCTTTCGATCGGCGTGACGGAGCGGATTACGGTCGGTATTCTGGGCGCTTACGCGCCGCCGGCCGTGGCGTATGGGGCCAGAGTGCATGCGGTGATCACCTCTGGAGACAACTCACGCCTGTTCTTCCGCATGCCAGTGATATACTATCCGCCCCACCGGGATTTGTTTTGCGGAAAGCCTTGGATCCTGGCCTGGCCGACCCTCCATGCTGAATGGAAGCTTGATTCCGAAGTCAGGTTGTCAGCAGGCGCCGGTATTCTCGGTGCAAGTTGCATCCACAAACTGCTCGGGCATCATGGCGAAGGGGAGGAAGAGGAAGGAGTGCAGATGGACGGACTCTGGAACACGATTTCATTAGGTGTGTCCGTCCCTCTCAGCCGCTCCGTCACATTCAAGGCCGAACTCTCTCCGGTGCTGAAGGGGATTCGTCCGGCAGGAAACGATTGGGTGGCGAAGTTTCCGGTCATAGTTGTTGTGGGAATCACAACTTCGCTCTGACATGGTAAGAATACACCACGAAAGGTGGTCCTATGTACAAGTTGCCCATGCAAGTGTTTCTTGAAACGGAACGAAAGGCGATCAATGCCCTCCGGAGGGCCGACTGGTGGCGAATCATCCTGCTCTGGGCGCTGACGGAATGTTTCAGGGTTCTTATCTCCAGGTTATGATGTACACGGTCTCAATCATCCACAATCAACCAACTCTCAAGGAGATCCATCATGAACAATCAACGATCTTTCCGACTGCTCCTATCCGCGGCCTTGATCATCCTGGCATCACCCGCCGCGTTTTCGCAGGCCGTCGTTGCCGAAGAGACGGTCAGCTTTGCCGAACGAAATCTGGGAGGCCCGAGGCTGGGTGTCACGTATGTGACTGGCAACAGCAGCCTTTCGAAGGAACTCAATAAGCGTGGATTCGGACGGCTCTTGAGCCAGTTTGGCTGGCATTTCGAATACCAGGTGATTCCCGAAGGCGGAGGACCGCAATTCGTCATTCAGTTCATTCCGCTGATTTCAGGGGTCGAATACAGCAAGATCTTCCCGACGGCAACGCTGGCGATCGGCGTGCGTCTTCCGAACGGAATTGAATTCGGCATGGGGCCCAACATATTGCTTACCGGTAATCCAAGAACGGCATTGACCGTTGCAGTCGGTAAAAGTTTCAACTATGGCGGAGTCAGCATTCCTATCAATCTGGCAGTGACGACGAATCCTGAAGGCCAACGCCTGTCCCTTATTGTGGGATATGCGATCCGCGGTGCATCAAAAACACAATGGTAAGGTGGCGACGTGAAAACAATTGCGGGAGTAATCGTTCTTGCGGGGCTTTTAACGGGTTGCGTGCCTGAATCGAACGATCAGACATACTGGATCCGGCTGTCCGGGAACAGGGTTATTCTGGATGGCCGGATCCTGTGGGTTGACGGCGATTCGCTGGTTGTCGGGAAGGATGGAAAGAAGATGTTTATTCCGATAGGGCAGATGGAGAGCGTCAGAAGAATGGAAGAAGGGTCGATCCTCGAAGGTGCGGCTCTCGGTGCCGGAGCGGGACTGACCATCGGCGCGGCCGCGGGATCCGTCTTTAGCTCGGAGGAGAACACCGGCTGGACTCCGGCCACAGCAGCCTTCTATGGAGCTGTTCTGGGAGGGATTGTGGGAAGCGTTACAGGGTCTGCCGGATCCTCTGAAGCTCTCGAACTTGCGGGTCGAAGCATCGCGGAAAAGAAACAATTGCTCGAATCGTTCCTGGGTCCTCACAGGAAGAATTGAGGACCCAGAAAATCGATCCGTTTGTCAATTCGGAATAGTCGGAATAGCGTTCAACTGGCTCAGAAGACTTGACGTGAACCGATACGAAAGCTCCAGGGCCTTGAGAGAGACATGCTCCAGCTTGTCTTCCGGCGTATGCATGTATTTCATCACTTCAGGCACGTTTTCCGGATCGATCTGCCAGCCGTTTAGGACCGCTTCAACAAGAAGGTTGACATCGCCTTCCGGAACGACCGACACGGAGATGTTTTCCAGTTTACGGATTCCAAAAGAGAGGTGGTCGGACGGCGGATAGAATTCGTGTTCCCGGAATGGAATCCCCTCTTTTGTTGCAGTCCCCCTGGCAAGCGGCATGATCACCTCGTCGTCACCTCCGCCGACGGGTCCGACATACACAACATCGCCCATCCCGTTGACATCGAGATTGATCATGGCAAGATGGATGGAGGAGTCGGCATACGTTTTGACGAATTCCTGCGATCCGACAAGTCCCATTTCCTCCTGATCGAAGAAGCAGAAATCGACCTGATAATTCCAATCGAAGTCCTTCATTGACCGGATGATCCCCAAGAGCACGGCCACGCTTGCGCCGTTATCGTTGGCCCCCGGTGAATTTGGGACGGCATCGAAATGGGCTCCGATGACAATATTCCGGTTCCCCTTGCCAAGTGAAACGATAATGTTCTCCCCCTCGATACTCAGGGAGGTCTTTTGGAATTTCAGCTCCCGTTTGAACGGAGCCGTCGTGAAGGCAATTCCCATCTTTTTCAGTTCGTTTTTCACAAAGTCCCTCCGACCAGCGGGATCCCTGCCCTCAATGCCCTGAACCCAGGCATAGAGGTCCTTTCCGGTAACAGACTGGGCCGCACAAGGCGCCGTCAAAGATATGGAAAGAATGGAAATCGTGAGCGTTCTTTCGAAAAAGTTCTTCATCATTTCACACTTTACCTTTCACGTTTCAACATGTTCTCAAAAATGGCGGTTCTTCACAGTCCGTCCCGCCGAAATGCGGCGGGATCGTCGCTCCGCTCCGACAATTCGCAATTCGCACTCCACCCCACTCTTTACCCTTCACCCTTCACCCTTCACTCACCCCCCATTCCTCTTCACTAACCTGATTCGAAACGTCGTCCCTCCGCCAGGTCTGCTTTCTTTCAACACCAACTTTCCCTTGTGATATGTTTCCACGATCCGCTTTGAAAGGCTCAATCCCAATCCCCATCCCCTCGATTTTGTGGAGAACCCCGGCCGAAAAATATCCCGCTTGTGCATTCCGTCCACACCTTTTCCGGTATCCGTCACGTCAATGATGATCGAGCCGGATTCCTCGCCCACGGATACCGTGATGGATCCCGCCCCGTTTTCAATGGCATCAAGCGCGTTCTTGATGAGATTCTCAAGAACCCACTCGAAAAGCTCGCGGTTAATGAGCACCGTTACGGGAGCTGACTGCAACAATTGCAACGAGACGCGTTTGCCGGATTGCGGAATGCGCCTCTCGAAATAGGCGATGACTTTTCCGATGACTTCCCTGAGGTTTTCCTCGCGCAGATCGGGTTTTGATCCGATCTTCGAAAACCGGTCGGCAATTTTTTCCAACCGGCGGGTGTCGCCCTCCATATCCTGAACGATTTCAGTGAGACGCGGGTTTCCCTGCACGTGTGTTTTCAGCAGTTCCACCCAGCCCAGCATGCTTGAGATCGGCGTCCCAAGCTGATGCGCCGTCTCGCGGGCCATGCCCACCCAGATGTTGCTCTGCTCGTTCCGCTTGATGTAACTAAAACTGATGTAACCGACGAGGATGAAGAGTCCTGCAATACCGATCTCGATAAACGGCAACCACCGGAGCTGTGTTACGAGCTCCGACTCCCCGTAGTGCACATAGTTGAGAACAATCGTATCCTGGTAGGCAACTTTGATCGGCGTATTCTGAAGATCCATTGCCTCGACGAGATCAAGGATGGCTTGCCGCTGCCGTTCTAATGACAATGTCGTGTCGAGGTCAATGTTCTTGATCGCGTTGATGTACGAACCTTCAAGGGGTGGAATGGGCAAATGATGTGCGTCTGTCAGCACGATGGGAAAATCGATCGCACGGATGATCTCATCGAACACGAAGCTGTAATCACCGCTCATCGTGTTCGGAGCGTTGGCTAGATATTCGAGCGATTTGGCGTAGAGGTCGGCAACGCGTTTCTGGCGATCTTCGAGCCGGCGGACGATTTCGTGGGCGTACAAGAGTGTGCCCGCGACAATGAAGAAGGCCAGGACCAGCAGTCCGATTTTGAACTTGCCCGA
>JBBDYD010000139.1:0-2727 GCA_040901865.1 Bacteroidota bacterium
TGACCATGATATTACTGCTTTTGATATCACGATGGACGATCTGTTTTGCATGGGCGGCGGCAAGGCCTTCGGCAACCTGATCGAGCAGCCTCAGGCACGTTTGTTCGTCTTTCGTTCCTGCAAAGTCCTGAAGGGTCGTGCCATCGACATATTCCATGACGAAGTACATTCTCCCCTCCTGGCGTCCGATGTCGTGGACAGTACCGATGGCGGGGTGGTTCAGCGAAGACGCCGCTTTGGCTTCCCTGACGAACCGGTCCTGTTCTGTGGGGGAAGGTGAAAGGGACTCTGAGAGGAATTTTATAGCGACGTCGCGGTCGAGACGGGTGTCACGGGCCCTGTAAACAACGCCCATGCCTCCCTCCCCCAATTTCTCCACGATTTCATAGTGCGATATCGTTTGACCAATCATCGGAATTGATTCATCTGTTCATTGACTCATTGGATCAATCTTCAAGTGATTCAATGATCCAATATCTTTACTGTAATTCTGCCCCCAGTTCACTGAACCAGTTGAGAACCACATTCAATTCTTTCCGGTCCTGCTTGATGATGCGCCGATCATACACAAGTGACCGTCCGTCGGGCGAAATATCAAAATTTCGAATTCCATCAACCGATACCAGACGTTCGGGTTTTCCGGGTTCTGCGGAAAAGCCCGTTGGCCCCCGGAAAAGGGTCAGAGGAACAGTGTAGACACCATCGCGCAAATAGTAGATTCTTTTCTGGTCGGGACTCCAGACCGGTCTTGTGCCACCGCCGTTGGAAAGGCGCCATTTTCCTCCGCCCGTTGGAAATGGCTGAAGATAGACTTCCAGAATGCCTGTCGCATCGGACGCATAAGCAAGCCACTGTCCATCGGGAGAAATCTGCGGACTTGTTTCATTTGCCCGAGTCGTCATGAGCGGTTTGTTCTTTGGGGTTTGTTCCAGTGCAAAAAGCCAAATATCAGAGCCTGTCGAATCACTGGTGATAACGTACGCCAGGCGCGATCCGTCGCGGGACCAGGATGAAGGATAGGGATTTCCGGATTGTTCAAATAACAACACAGGGGAATTTCCTCCGCCCGAGGAAAGAGAATAGATCTGGTACGTGCCGGATTGGTTCGATGAATAGGTAATGTGAGAACCATCTCTCAACCACGCCATCCGCCAGTTGTCCGCCGAAAATGTGAGCGGAGTAAGGACAGACCGGCCGAGATCATAGATGCCGACCTGAAACGTCGGACCATAGATCGTCACACACATCCTTGAGCCGTCAGGAGAGAACAACGACTCTCCAAAATTGGATTCTTGTGCGACTATGCGTTCTTTCATCGAGGGCAAGGAAACGATTCTGTTCGTAGTGGGATTGAAATCCACGTCTCCATTCAGATAGATCAAGGTGCCGTTTTCCGAAATATCGAAATCCGACCCTCCGTTCGTTCCGTTACTCCAAACGTGCTCGACGATAGGAACGGGTTCACCTTTGACTTGAAGTGACTCCAGGTCGAAGGGAACAGCCATGAGGGTAGCTCCGCGGGAAAAGACAATGTGGCCGCATTTGACGTAACGTGCATCAGCCCCGCCTTTGAGAAGAATCCGGTGAACTCCGGTGGCGAGGTCCACAAGGCCGATCAGCGACTCATCGAATGATGAGCCAGTCCAGATGGTGAATAACGCGTGCTTGCCGCCGGGGAGGGCGCGCGGCAAGATGTGACCTTGCTCGCCTTCGCTCGTTCTTAAAGTTGTGAGCGAGCGGGGGCTCGAGGCGACGCCTGCGGACACAATAAAGAGATTGCTTCCCCATTCCTGAGACATGACAATTTCTCCGCCGTCCGTCCAGGTTCCGGTCCATTGCGTTCCAGCATCGCAGATGGTAATCGGGGTCCCTCCCTCGAGAGATTGCTTGAACACTTTTCCTCCTGATACAGAGGCGATCCAGCGGCTGTCGGGTGAGAAGCAAACATCTAAGGTGTTGATGTCGAGCCGGATGTCGCCAAGGACTCTCGCCTCAACGCTGATCATGGATCGGACGTAGATATGACGGTCACGAAGCGAGGAATACAGGATCGTTGATCCGTCGGGGGAAATTTTGATAAGACCATAACCGTCTTCTCCTTTCGTATCCTGAAACGGAATGGCAAACCGCGTCACCTCATGAGGAAGAGAGGCCGAACTGGTGAAAAAAACCTTACCGATTCCAATGCCGATAAGAATGGCAATAATCGAAATTATGGCAATCGCCCTCCAGTTT
This sequence comes from Bacteroidota bacterium, assembly GCA_040901865.1. Classification (GTDB taxonomy): domain Bacteria; phylum Bacteroidota; class Ignavibacteria; order UBA10030; family UBA10030; genus JBBDYD01. Next base: position 2,236 of record JBBDYD010000139.1, read on the forward strand.
CGTACGACCGACCACTGTTCTCCCTTTAGAGCGAGTAGCGCTTGTGCGGGCATTGTTCGGCTCACTATCGTGCGGCTGGAGGTTCGCTTGAACCTGTTCAGATCGATGGCGATCTGCTTGGCCGACTGGGCCCGCTCGTTGGGATCTTTCTCAAGACACTCCAAAACGATGGCGTCCAATTCGGGAGAGATATCCGGTCTCAACGAAGACATCGGCGGTGAATCAACGTTGACAACTTCGTAGGCAATGGCCGTCTCATGCACACCCTTGAACGGGGGCTGACCGGAGAGCATTTCGTAGAGCAACACGCCGAGGGAGAAGATATCTGAACGGTGGTCCGTTTCCAGTCCCTGCACCTGCTCCGGCGACATATATCCTGCCGTACCAACTGTGCTGCCTTCCTTTGTCAGCCGTGAAGCTCCTCTCAGCTTCGCCAGACCGAAATCCATGATCTGCACGCGTCCGTCCTTGCGGATCATGATGTTTTCGGGC
>JBBDYD010000140.1:0-2699 GCA_040901865.1 Bacteroidota bacterium
CCAGCATGCCCTCGGTTTCACGATTGGGCGATGCGACACTCCCGCAATCCAGATGGTCCCGGCCGATGACGATGGGAGCGCTGACTTCTCCACTCGCCACGAGGTCGTTGAAGATCTTTCCCATCTTTGCCCGCTCTCCGTACCCCAGCCAGCAAATCCGGGCCGGCAATCCCTGAAATGCAACCTGAGCCTGCGCTTTCTCGATCCACGCGCACAATTGCCGGTTTTCTGGAAACGTTTCCATCACCGCACGGTCCGTCCGGTAAATGTCTTCCGGATCGCCCGACAACGCGACCCAACGAAACGGTCCCTTGCCGTCGCAGAAAAGCGGACGGATATACTCGGGGACGAAACCGGGAATCAGAAAAGCAGCTTTGAGCCCCGCAGCCTGCGCTTCCCCGCGAATGTTATTGCCATAGTCAAACACCACGGCTCCCTTCTTTTTCAGCCGCAGCATTCCTTTGACGTGTTCGACGATTGATGCCCGGGCCAGCGCCATGTACCGTGCCGGGTTCTTTTTACGCAGTTCCAGCGCTTTCGTATACGACATCCCGGCCGGCACATATCCGTTGAGGACGTCGTGCGCAGAAGTCTGGTCGGTGACAATATCCGGAATGAATTTGCCCGCCGCGATTTTTGGGATCACATCGGCCGCGTTTGCAAGCAGGCCGACGGAAAGCGGAACCTTCTTTTCTTTCGCCGCCTGGATTTGGGCGAGCGCGTCATCAAGGTTTTCCGTCATAGTGTCAAGGTAGCTCGTTTCAAGACGGCGCCGAATCCTCTGCCTGTCGGCCTCGACGACGAGACATGCAGCGCCGTTCATGGTGGCCGCCAACGGTTGGGCCCCGCCCATTCCGCCCAATCCCGCAGTCAAAAGAAACTTGCCGGCCAGGCTTCCCTTGAAGTGTTTTGCCGCGCACGCGGCAAACGTCTCGTACGTTCCCTGCAAAATGCCCTGTGTGCCAATGTAAATCCAGCTTCCTGCGGTCATCTGACCGTACATCGTCAGCCCGAGTCCCTCGAGTCGTCGGAATTCATCCCAGGTGGCCCACTTGGGGACAAGCATTGAGTTGCTAATCAGCACCCTGGGAGCGTTTTTGTGTGTTTGAAAAATGGCGACGGGTTTGCCGGATTGAACCAGGAGGGTCTCGTCGTTCTCGAGATGGGTCAGCGCATTGACGATGGCATCATAGCACTTCCAGTTCCGCGCAGCTTTACCGGTGCCGCCGTAAACAATGAGCTCGCCCGGCTTTTCAGCAACTGCCGGATCGAGATTATTCATCAGCATCCGGAGCGCGGCTTCCTGGATCCATCCGCGGCAATGGAGGAGGGTTCCTTTTGGAGCATGGATAAGTCGTTGTGGTTTCTTGGACATGTTATGGGCTTCGATAGGCGATCGCGGCAATTTCCACGATGGCGTTGCGGGGCAGATTTGAGACCTCAACCGTGGTGCGGGCAGGGTAGGCGCTCTCGGGAAAATATCCGCCATAGATCAGGTTCATGGCTTGAAAATCATTGATATCTTTGAGAAACACATTGCATTGGATGACATGGCTGGAATCATACCCGGCCCTGTGAAGAACGGCTTGGAGGTTCTCCAACGCCTGCTCAGTTTGACTCCGAATATCCGATCCGGCCAGAGCCTGCGTGTCGGGGTTCATTCCAATCTGACCCGACACAAAAAGAAAATTCCCCACTTGCACGGCGGGGGAGTAGGGTCCGATCGGTTTGCCTTCGGAGATGATGGTTTTTGTGGAGGCGGCGCGAAGTTCTTCCTGGACCAATGCGCGGAGCTCCTCATCGGAACGGCCGCAGCCTATGATGAGACTAAAGACCATCAGACAACATAGTTGATTCGGAAACGAAGTTTTCATGATTGGGAGTTTCACGGATTTGTCGTGGGGTTATTGGTTATTGAGTTATTAGGCAATATTGTCTGAACCGGGATTTACAAGATTGAGAGATTGGAAGCGGGAAGCGTGAATTCATAGCACATCCTCATAATCCGCCAATCCGACAAATCCAGGTTCAGACAATTGAGCAACGACTCTGACTGATTCGGAAACGAACTTTTCATGATTGGGAGTTTCACGGTTTTGCCGCGGGGTTATTGGTTATTGAGTTATTAGGCAATATTGTTTGAACCGGGATTTACAAGATTGAGGGATTGGAAGCGGGAAGCGTGAATTCATAGCACATCTCCGCCAATCCGACAAATCCAGGTTCAGACAATTGAGCAACGACTCTGACTTCTTGCGCTGAGCGAGTCCCGCCGCTTTTGCGGGACGAGTCGAAGCGCTGACCTCTGACCTCTGATTTCTGACCTCCGCCCCGGGATAAATCCCGGGTCTAATTTCACCTCAGGTGACGCACAATTCCGCTAAAGCGGAATAAAAAGGCAAAATGTTAATTTCCTTTTCCATTTTTCTGTTTCATTTCCGTTTGTCTCTTGATGTTTTCGGTTTTCAATCCCGCTGACCTCCGACCTCTGATTTCTGACCTCTGACCTCCGACCTCTGACCTCTTATCTTTCTCAATCCGCAATCAACAATCCGAAATCCGCATTCATAATTTATAACCGATTTTTCTCAACAACTCCTTCCGCTCCTTTATGTCCTTTTCATCCTCAACCCCCTTTGTCTTCATCCCATCCACCACTCCCATAATTCCGCGTCCCTGATCGGTTTCGGCTACGATCA
>JBBDYD010000141.1:0-2684 GCA_040901865.1 Bacteroidota bacterium
TTGATGCCTTTGCCGGGTGGCGTAAATCCTGCGGCAAGAAGGTCATAGTCCATCATTACTTGAACAAGCTCGTTGAACGTGACTTTGGGTTCCCAATCGAGGGTCTTTCGTGCCTTGGAAGCATCGGCCTGGAGAGCATCCACCTCGGTTGGCCTGTAGTAACGCGGGTCGATTTCGATCAAGGTTGAGCCGGATTTGACAGCGTCTCTCCACTTCGAATCAGCGCTTTTGACGATGCCTCTTTCCGCAGTGCCTTTCCCCTTCCATTCCAGCTCCAATCCGATATACTCCATAGCCGAGTTTAGAAATTCCCTCACAGTGCGCGAAACACCCGTGCCTATCACGTAGTCGTCAGGGGTCTTGTGCTGGAGGATTTTCCACATGACTTCCACGTATTCCGGAGCAAATCCCCAGTCGCGTTTAGCGTCCAGGTTGCCCAGGAAAATGCGGGGTTGTTTGCGGGAGAGCAATGAGACAATGCCGCGAGTGATCTTGCGCGTCACAAAAATCTCTCCGCGTCGGGGGCTTTCGTGGTTAAAGAGGATCCCGTTGGAAGCATGGAGCTTGTAGGCATCCCGGTAATTCACTGCCATCCAATATGAATAGACCTTCGCGATGGCATAAGGGCTCTGGGGAGCAAATGCCGTTCGCTCGTTTTGCGGCGGAGGCGCAGATCCGAACATTTCCGACGAGGATGCCTGATAAAACCGGGTTTTGATTCCGCTTCTTCGAACCGCTTCCAGGATCCTTGTAGTCCCAAGGCCTGTCACGTCACCGGTATATTCCGGCATATCGAATGACACACGGACATGGCTTTGGGCGCCGAGGTGATAGATCTCATCGGGGCGGATGTTATACACGAGATCGGTCACAAGTCCGGGATCGGCCAGATCGCCGTAGTGGAGGAAGAGTTTCGCAGCCGACGCGTGGCGGTCTACATAGATATGGTCAATGCGGTGTGTATTAAACGTACTGGCCCTGCGGATCACTCCATGAACCTCGTAGCCTTTTTTCAGAAGGAATTCAGCGAGGTATGAGCCGTCCTGGCCTGTGATTCCGGTAATAAGGGCTTTGTGGGGCATTGGATGTGGGGATTTCTGATTTCGTTTTTGGTCGGGAAACAGAGTTTAAGGAAAAATTTCGTCAGAAGAAAGTGGAGCTGGGTCAAGCTTCAAGATGATGGAGGGTGAATGGGCTCAGGACAAGCCTGCGGATGATGGAGGATGAATGAACATCCCCTATTTCTTGGAGGGTGGAAGCTCCTGGCTCCAGGTTCCGTCCCTGCGTTTTCCCTCCAGACTGCGAACAAGACCCAGGAGTTTGCTTTCCAAACCCCGAAGGGGTCAGATACCTTAGGTCGGGCCATCGGCCCGACAAACAATGAACCAAGAAAGAACAGAAACCCCAACGGGGTGACATACGTCTCAGTCCCAAACGTACCGCTCATCAAACGCGATCCCATATTCGTTCAAAAGAGCCCGGTACTCTTCCTGAAATGTCCTTTTCCGATGATGTTCTTCTTGATTCTCGATATAGGCTCTAATCCGTTCGATATCAGATTGCCCTACCGAGAAAACTCCATACCCGTTTTGCCACGAAAATTTTGTTAACAGTCCGCCCTTGGTCTTTATCCACTTTGAAGACTCTCGCTTGATTTCTGCAATAGTGTCTGCAATCGAGAGAATTCTGGATAACCCGCACAATAAATGCACATGATCCTCAACTCCGCCGGTCTTCAAAATCGGACAGCCGAGATTGTTGCACGTCCCACCCAAATACGCATGTAGTTCCTCTCGAATGTCTCTATCGGCCAAAAAGGGAAACCGGTTTTTTGTCGAAAAGACAATCTGTACGAGTACCCTCGCAAATGATTGTGGCATATGCCCCCCATTGTATTTTGACATGAAGTATGTAACCCCTTCGGGGTAACAATTGGTTTTGGTTGATATCCGACCGGGGGTTACACCCCCGGCTAAAGTATCAATCCCCTTCAGGGAAGAAGCTGCATTGCTTCTTTCCATACTTCCAACTTCATGAAACCGCGATTAATGTTAAGGCGAGAAGTATAGGACATAAGCCCCCCATGGCTGGTGAGAAACAGTCGTAATGCGGATGTGCGTTTCAGGATGATGGATGGCGGATATCGGATGATGATATTACCAGTTTGACACCATCATCCATCCTCCCCCTCCATCCTCCCCGACGCTTTTCTACTAGTACGCTCCCTTTCCAAACAACACGACTGGTATTGTCGCGAACAATATCTCCAGATCAAACAGCAGCGATTGGTTCTCAACGTAGTAAAGATCCAGCAGCACCATCTCCTTGAACCCCACATTGCTTCGGCCGGAAATCTGCCAGAGGCCGGTCATTCCGGGTTTGACTTTCTCACGGTCGCGGATTGCCTCCCAAAACTCTTCCTCCACCTCCACCTTTTCGTAGTCCTTCACCGGCAGTGGCCTTGGGCCTACGAGGCTCATATCACCTTTGAGCACGTTAAACAACTGCGGGAGTTCGTCGATGCTATATTTGCGAATGAATTTGCCGACACGGGTTGCGCGAGGGTCGTTCTTCATCTTAAACAGGGCGCCGTCGGATTCGTTCAATTCGAAAAGGCTTTGCTTCATCTCATCGGCGTTCTTGACCATACTACGGAATTTGTAGAAATAAAATCCTTTGCCGTT